>NZ_JBXWQJ010000010.1:0-185122 GCF_059612325.1 Ruegeria sp. CDSA021 | reverse complement strand
GTTTTACCATGGTCAACGTGGCCAATCGTGCCGATGTTGACGTGCGGCTTATTACGCTCAAACTTTTCCTTTGCCATGATGGCCTCCTGTCATTGAGAAAGGGAAGAGGTCGAACGCCCCTTCCCCGATTTCGCTTATGCGTATTTCGCCTGGATCTCGTCCGAGATGTTCTGCGGAACCGGATCGTAGTGGTCGAACTGCATGGTGAACTGGGCACGGCCCGACGACATCGAACGCAGAGTGTTGATGTAGCCGAACATGTTGGCCAGCGGAACGAACGCGTCGATCGCGATGGCGTTGCCACGGTTTTCCTGACCGGAAACCTGTCCCCGACGTGATGTCAGGTCACCAATGATACCGCCGGTATACTCTTCCGGGGTAATCACTTCGACCTTCATGATCGGTTCAAGCAGTTTCGCACCAGCTTTGCGCATGCCTTCACGCATACCCATACGAGCCGCGATTTCAAACGCCAGAACCGAGGAGTCCACGTCGTGGTATTTACCTTCGATCAGGGCAACTTTGAAGTCGATCACAGGGAAGCCAGCCAGCGGACCGCTATCCATAACGGATCTGATACCTTTTTCGACACCCGGGATATATTCCTTGGGCACCGAACCACCAACAACGCGAGATTCGAACGAATAGCCTTCGCCCGGCTCTGTCGGTGAGATGATCATCTTCACTTCAGCGAACTGACCCGAACCACCCGACTGTTTCTTGTGGGTGTAAACGATCTCGGCTTCGTGACCGATGGTTTCGCGATAGGCCACCTGCGGCGCACCAATGTTCGCTTCAACCTTGAATTCACGCTTGAGACGGTCAATCAGGATGTCCAGGTGAAGTTCGCCCATGCCCTTCATGATGGTCTGACCCGATTCCAGGTCAGTTTCCACGCGGAAGGACGGGTCTTCTGCAGCCAAACGGCCCAGACCCTGGCTCATTTTCTCCTGGTCAGCCTTGGTTTTCGGCTCAACCGCAATCTCGATCACTGGATCAGGGAAGGTCATGGTTTCCAGAACCACCGGATCACCGGTCGAACACAGGGTGTCGCCCGTGGTGGTGTCTTTCAGACCTGCCAATGCGATAATGTCACCCGCGAATGCTTCCGTGATTTCCTCACGATCATTCGAGTGCATCATCATCATCCGGCCGATACGCTCTTTCTTACCCTTGGTCGAGTTCAGAAGCGTGTCGCCTTTGGCCAAAGTACCCGAGTAGATGCGGGTAAAGGTCAGCGAACCAACAAAGGGGTCGTTCATGATTTTGAACGCCAGACCCGAGAACGCCATATCATCATCCGCACGGCGGGCGATGTTACGGGTTTCTTCTTCGTCACCGGGTTTGAAGCCCATGTAATCAACAACGTCCAGCGGGCTGGGCAGATAGTCGATCACAGCGTTAAGCAGCGGCTGAACGCCTTTGTTCTTGAACGCGGAACCGCCCAGAACCGGAACAAACGCGATTTCCAGAGTACCTTTGCGCAGCAGGGCGCGCAGGGTCGGAACGTCGGGCTCATTGCCTTCCAGGTATTCCATCATTGCGTCGTCGTCCATTTCGACGGCCGCTTCGACCATTTTACCGCGCCATTCGTCAGCCATGTCTTTCAGGCTGTCACGGATCGGTGCTTTGACCCAGCTTGCACCAAGGTCTTCACCCTGCCACAGCCATTCTTCCATGGTGACCAGATCGATCAGGCCTTCCAGCTCGGTTTCTGCGCCGATCGGGATACCAACCGGGACAGCACGTGCGCCGGTACGATCTTCGATCATTGCAACGCAGTTGAAGAAGTCCGCGCCAATCTTGTCCATCTTGTTGACGAACACCATACGCGGAACCTTGTAGCGGTCAGCCTGACGCCACACGGTTTCGGTCTGGGGCTCAACACCAGCGTTTGCGTCCAGAACGCAGACGGCACCGTCGAGAACCGCCAGCGAGCGTTCAACTTCGATGGTGAAGTCAACGTGGCCGGGGGTGTCGATGATGTTCAGGCGGTGCTTGGGCGAGTCAGCGGTTTCACCGTCTTCGGTGCGTTCCCAGAAAGTGGTGGTCGCAGCCGAGGTGATGGTGATGCCGCGTTCCTGCTCCTGCTCCATCCAGTCCATGGTGGCTGCACCATCGTGCACCTCACCAATGTTGTGGGATTTGCCGGTGTAATACAGGATACGCTCTGAGCAGGTGGTTTTACCTGCATCGATATGCGCCATGATACCGAAGTTACGGTAATGGTTGAGTGTATATTCGCGTGCCATTTTGATAAGCCTCTGGAATTACCAACGGTAGTGGCTGAAGGCTTTGTTCGCCTCGGCCATCTTGTGGGTGTCTTCGCGCTTTTTAACGGCGGTACCACGGGACTGTACGGCGTCCAGCAGCTCGCCCGCAAGGCGCTCTTCCATGGTGTTTTCATTACGGCCACGCGCAGCAGTGATCAGCCAGCGGATGGCCAGTGCTTCGCGGCGCTCGGGGCGCACTTCGACCGGGACCTGATAGGTTGCACCACCAACCCGGCGCGAGCGAACCTCGACCGACGGTTTGATGTTGTCGAGCGCTTCGTGGAACACTTCGACAGGTGCGCGCTTGATCTTGCCTTCAACACGGTCAAAGGCGTTGTAGACGATGCGCTCTGCAACCGACTTCTTACCGTCGATCATCAGATTGTTCATGAATTTGGTCAGTACCTTGTCGCCAAATTTGGCGTCAGGCAGGACTTCGCGTTTTTCGGCGGCGTGACGACGTGACATATCAGCCTCTCCTTCTTACTTGGGACGCTTCGCGCCGTATTTCGAACGACGTTGTTTACGATCTTTGACGCCCTGAGTATCCAGAACACCGCGAAGGATGTGATAACGCACACCGGGAAGGTCTTTTACACGACCGCCACGGATCAGAACAACCGAGTGTTCCTGCAGGTTGTGGCTTTCACCCGGGATGTACGAGATGACCTCGAACCCGTTGGTCAGGCGCACTTTGGCAACCTTACGCATAGCCGAGTTCGGCTTTTTCGGTGTGGTGGTATACACGCGGGTGCAGACGCCGCGCTTCTGCGGGCACTGCTCCAGGTGCATGGACTTCGAGCGTTTTACTTTAGGCTGCCGCGGTTTGCGGATCAGCTGTTGAATAGTTGGCATTCCGGTTCTTTCCCCGTTTTGCAACACACATGACATGCACGCGCGTTGCGTGCGGCTAAATTCGCTGCACTTATGCGTCCACAAGCGCAAAACCCACGAGCGTTCCCATTCCGAGGTGAACGTCGCGGTTGGTTCTCAGAGGGCGCGAACTGTAAAATTGTCCGGGCCTTGACCAGTTCATTACTGGAATCGGCTACGGGGCGGCCCCCGGCACCGAGATGACGCGCGTAATAGGGGGAGTCGGCCCAAGTGTCAACAGCACTAAGCCAGCGGTTTCGGGGCGGCATGGTTCGGGGCGTAATGGATTGCCCCAAAAAGACGCCATGCCCCCGTTGCGACCAATTCATGGCGGGGGCATAGTCGTGCTGGATATCAGCCGATGGACAACAGATGCAAGTGATTGGCCTGTGCCGCTTTTCTTATCCCGCGATTGGCGGCTTTCGGCTGAACCAGGATACAATCGAAGATCAAAGGCGGTTTCTATATGCCGCCGACAGGATGGCGGAACGCTTTCGCCTGTTTGAAACCATCACCCTGCCTGGCTTTCGTGCCCAAACCGATCAAGCATTTGAGTTGTTGGTGTTAACGGGAACGTGCCTGCCTACAGCCTTTTCGGATCGACTGCGGGACCTGACCGCCCAGATCAAACAGATCCGTATCATCGAAAGAGACCCCGCGGATCATAAACGGGTGATGAGAGAGGTTCTGAACACCGCCCGCACCAACCCGGATGAACCCTGCATTCAGTTTCGGCATGACGACGATGACGCGGTTTCCGTCGATTTCATAGAAAGCCTGCGCTCTGCCCTGCGCGAGAATGCAGGGTTGGTGCGGCAGAGCGAGTCCATCGCGATAGATTACAATAACGGCTACGTCGCCAGATGTGACAAACATGGGATACATGTGGCGCAGGTCTATCGGTCATTGCTGGGGGTCGGCTTGGGCATGTTTGTTCAAGGCGGAAGTAAACGGACAATATTTGACCGATTGCACAACAGGCTGGCGCGGTTCATGCCGGTGGTCAGCTACCCTGACGCGCCGATGTGGATGCGCATGCTGCACGCGTTCAACGATTCCGACCACGCCCGCAAGGATACGCGTGAGCTTTTGCCGCTTACTCCGGAACAGACAGAGGATTTACGCACGCGGTTCTCTATCGACCCGGACACAATGAAAAGAACGCGTGTCAGGGATTGTTAATATGCAAGTCCTTGGTCTTTGCCGCTTTTCCTACCCCGCCATTGGGGGGTTTCAAACCGCGCACGCCTCCGTCGAAGAACGACGGCAGTTTCTGTATCAACCTGACCGGCTGGAAGAACGGTTCCGACTGTTTGAATCCATCGCTCTGCCCGGTCTAAGGCAGCAAACCGACGAAGACTTCCGCCTGCTGATCGTTGTCGGTGAATGCCTGCCCAAACCCGCCTTCGAGCGCCTGCACGATCTGACTGCTGACCTGAAGCAGGTGCGCATTGCCATCAAACCTCCGGGTCGGCACAGAAAGGTCATGCAGGAGGTTCTGAATGCGGCGCGCCTCAGCCTCGATCACCCCTGCTTGCAATTTCGTCTTGACGATGATGATGCGGTGGCAGTGGATTTTGTCGAACGGTTGCGTGGAACCGTTGGTGATTGCACCGGGCTATTTCAGAAGCGAACCATGGTCGCGATCGATTTTAACTGTGGGTATCTGGCCCGCGCGGATGCCAAAGGAATTGCGGCCATCCGTGTACACCGCCCATTGATGACGGCCGGGCTTGGAATGTTCATTCAAGGCGGCATCCGAAAATCGATCATGAACTTCACACACAACCGGATCAACCGGGCCATGCCTGTTATCACCCGACCCGAAGATCCGATGTGGGTGCGCGGCCTGAACCGGTTCAACGACTCGCCACGCACCAGAAACCTCGACGTCAACCTAAGCCCGCTTTCACCGCAGCAAGAGGATGAATTTCTGACGCGCTTTTCCATAAACGTGAGCCATGTCAGGCAGGTTCATTCAGCACTCTGACGGGCGCGCTCTCGAAACAGGGTGAAAAGCCCTGCCCCAACGATCAGCGCCGCGCCCAGCATCGTCAGAGAGTCAGGCCATTCGTCAAACAGGACCCAACCCAACCCCAGCGCCCAGATCAAGCTTGAATACCGAAAAGGAGCGCTAAATCCGACATCGCCCTGTCGCATGACCGAAACGCTGAAAAAATACCCCATCAAGACAAAGACAGCCGCCACAACGACCAGAGATCCGGCCTCGACCGAGACCGGGACCCATCCTTCAAACACCGACGCGATTGCTGCTGCTACGGCGATTGAACACGATGTGGCCAATGTCACCACCATCGACGGCACATTGGCGGACATGCGACGGGTGACTAGATCCCGTGCCGTGATCGACATCACCGCAATCAACGCATAGATGGAATAGAGGCTAAAACCGTCCGGCCCGGGCCTTACGATCAGCGTCATCCCGATGAACCCTAAACCAATTGCCGTGGCACGACGCCAGCCCACCTTTTCCGAAAAAACCAACGCAGCACCGAGTGTCACAGTCAGTGGCAGGGCCTGAAGGATGGCCGTCACATTGGCAAGCGGCATATTCTTGAGAGCTGTCAGGAAAAAGAATGTGGTGGCAAGTTCGCACAAGCTGCGCAACGCGACCAACCACTTGTCATGGCGCGAGAAATTCAGGTGCAGCGCGCCCAAAGACCGCGCCAATAGGTACACCAGAACCACGGCCAGCGCACCCCTGATGGCCACCAACTGAAACAGCGGCAGGTCCTGAAGCGCAACCTTCACCAACGCATCGTTCACGGTAAACGCCGCCATGCTGCCCATCATCAGCAAAGCACCTTTCGTATTCGGCGTCATATTGGTTAGGCTCCGCGCAAGGAAATTCCACGCATTGGCCGAGGTCTTGATTGGGATGTCAATATCGCTTGAAGCTGTTATCCAAGGTTCATCCCAAAGGAATTAGGGTTCTGAACGGGATCAGACTTTTTGCGCAACAATATACCGGCTCGGTAGCAACCCGGCTTGATCTACTATCTCTAAGGTTTTGAAGCCCGAACGCGCAACTCGTTGCTCGAGTTCAGCTCCGGAAACGAAATTCACAAACGGGGCTTTCCCAAGCGCCTGCATGATCGGGATCGCGATCCGGCTGATTGCAACGTATTTGAAGCCTTTTTTCTGCGGAGCGCAGACAGTCTTGGAAATGAAAATCCCACCGGGTTGTAAGAGCGAAGAAATCTGTTCAAGTGCTCGGTCCAGGTCAGGCAAGAGGTGAAGTAGGTTATGCGCCAGGACAGCGTCGTATGAACCTTCGCCAAGATCGTGCTCGAGAACTTCCGCCACTTTGAACGTCACATTCTGCAATCCTTCTTCGTCGCGTTTTTCTTCGGCGATCTCGATCATCCCCGGAGCAAGATCGGAGGCAGTGACATGAGCTACATGCTGTGCAAGCATCAGCGCGGTTGAACCTGTCCCACAACCAATCTCCAGTATGCGGTCGTGGGCTTTCAGGTACGACTTCGTTCGTTCTAGCGTGTTCAGATACCCTTCCATGTTCCGGATTGGATCAGCCGCATACTTGCGCGAAATTTTGCTCCAGAACGCAGCATCCTTAGACAAAGCAGCCATTTCATTACTTTCTTTCAAGCCAGTTGTTGCCCTTAGTAAATTCAAACACAAACTTTTGGAATTACTTCAGGATGAAGAAGCGTTATGCATTAATGCATGAATTGGAAAGCCATCAATTTCGACTGGAACCAAGTGCGGTCTTTTCTCGCGACAGCAGAAGAAGGCTCTTTTTCCGCAGCGGCGCGTGTTCTTGAGCAAACCCAGCCCACCGTCGGCCGTCAGGTTGCAGCCCTTGAACTGGCACTTGGAATCACCTTGTTTGAAAGAGTCGGAAAGTCGCTTAACCTGACCACCGCGGGCGCGGAGCTCTTGTTGCATGTCAGGGAAATGGCAGATGTTGCAAACAGGATTTCGCTTACCGCCACAAGCCAGTCACAAGCTGTCGAGGGGCAAGTCAGGATCACGGCGTCGGACGTGATGTCCACCTATCAGCTTCCGCATATGCTAAAGCAGATTAGACTTGCGGCACCACGACTTGAGATCGACATTGTCGCTTCAAATGAAGTGCGCGATATTCATCGGCGTGAAGCCGATATCGCCATCCGGCACATACGCCCAACGCAGCCGGATCTGATCGCGAAGCTTGTAGCGGAAGCGACAGCGCGTTTTTATGCCGCTCCGTCATACCTTGATCAGGTCGGACGACCCAAAAATGAGGGCGAACTTGTAAAGTTGGACTTCGTCGGATTTGGCGATGTTGACACGATGATCGGCTATCTCAATCCGGCAGGAATTGATGTCACCCGCAAGAATTTCCGGATCGGCTCACAAAGCGGGATAGTCTCATGGGAGTTGGTGCGCCAAGGTTTCGGCGTCGGTATCATGTCGGATGAGGTGGCCGCACTGACACCTGACATCGAGCGGGTGTTACCCGAACGCGAGCCCTTTAAGTTCCCAATTTGGCTCGCCACCCACTCAGAGCTACACACGGCGCGCAGGATCAGGTTGGTGTTTGATCAGCTTGCGGACCAGCTCAAGGCACAGGCCACCTTTAGGAGTTAGAGAAACATCGCAAGCTGGATGTCTGAACAGTGAATAAACCTGCCTTGCGACCCCGGATTTAGCTGGTACGGCATTGGCCGCCCCCTTCAACGCTCGCCCACAAAAAAGGCCCCGCAGTTTTGCAGGGCCTTCTTTTATTCACTGAGCTCAGACTTACTCGCGGCTTTCCGGTGTTTCCACCAGAACGTCCAGCTCATCACCGACCATGTCGTCGTCAAAGGTCGGCGCAGCCAGAGCGGCGGCCGCTTCGGCCTCTTCCCGGCGGGCTTCGATGACTACGTTGTCACGCGACTGCGCGATGTGGCGGACAGCCTGAGTTGCGCCACCGGTACCGGCGGGGATCAGACGACCGACGATGACGTTCTCTTTCAGGCCAACCAGCTTGTCTTTCTTGCCCTGAACCGAAGCTTCGGTCAGCACGCGAGTGGTTTCCTGGAACGACGCCGCCGAGATGAACGAACGCGTCTGCAGCGAGGCCTTGGTGATCCCCAGAAGGATCGGCTCGCCCTGTGCCGGACGACCGCCGCGGGCCAACGTCTTCTCGTTGGCTGCGTCGAACTCCTGCTTGTCGACATGCTCGCCTTTCAGCAGGGTGGTGTCGCCTGAATCCAGGATCTCCCACTTCTGCAGCATCTGGCGCACGATAACTTCGATGTGCTTGTCGTTGATCTTCACGCCTTGCAGACGATACACGTCCTGCACCTCGTCGATCATGTAATCCGCCAGCGCTTCGACGCCCATGATGGACAGGATGTCATGCGGAGCCGGGTTACCGTCCATCAGGTATTCACCCTTCTGGATGAAGTCCCCTTCGGCGACCGGGATGTGCTTGCCCTTGGGTACCATGTACTCGATGGTCTCCATGGACTCGTCAGCCGGTTCGATGCTGATGCGGCGCTTGTTCTTGTAGTCGCGGCCAAAGCGCACGTAACCATCGGCTTCTGCGATGATCGCGTGATCTTTCGGACGGCGGGCTTCGAACAGTTCGGCCACACGCGGCAGACCACCGGTGATGTCCTTGGTCTTGGCGCCTTCACGCGGGATACGCGCGACAACTTCACCGGCCTGGATCTCCTGACCGTCTTCGATCGACAGGATCGCATCCACAGACATCGGATAGTGAACCGGGTTGCCCGCATCGTTGCGGACCGGCTCGCCATCTTCACCGACAAGAATGATCTCGGGCTTGAGGTCGCTGCCTTTGGGGGCCGCGCGCCAGTCGATCACGATCTTCTGGGTCATGCCGGTTGCGTCGTCGGTCTCATCGCGGACAGCAATGCCCGAAACCAGGTCGACATACTTCGCGGTACCGGCTTTCTCGGCAATGATCGGCAGAGTGTAGGGGTCCCATTCGTACAGCTTGTCACCGCGAGCAACCTTGGCACCATCCTTGACGAACAGCTTGGAGCCGTAGCCCAGCTTGTGGCTGGCACGCTCTTCACCATGCTCGTCTTTGATCACCAGCTTCATGTTCCGGCCCATGACCAGGTTTTCGCCTGCGGCATTGGCCAGGATCTGTGGGTTCTCGAAGGAAACGATGCCTTCCTGGCTGGCTTCCTGGAACGACTGCTGACCACCTTGGGCAACCCCACCGATGTGGAAGGTCCGCATTGTCAGCTGCGTACCGGGTTCACCGATGGACTGGGCGGCGATGATGCCGACAGCTTCACCGGTGTTCACCATGGTACCACGTGCAAGGTCACGACCGTAGCAAGTTGCACAGACCCCTTCCTCGGACTCACAGGTCAGAGGCGAACGGATGCGCATCGAGGCAACACCGGCTTCATCAATGATGTCGGCCATACGTTCGTCGATCAGCTGACCTGCTGCGACGATCACCTCATCGGTGCCCGGACGCAGAACATCGTCCGCCGAGACACGGCCCAGCACTCGTTCCGCCAGCGAGGCAACAACCTCACCGTCGTTCACGGCTGCTTCGGCTGTGATCGCGCGCTCGGTGCCACAATCGATTTCACGAACGATGCAGTCCTGCGCCACGTCCACCAGACGACGGGTCAGGTAACCCGAGTTCGCCGTCTTCAGAGCGGTATCCGACAGACCCTTACGGGCACCGTGGGTCGAGTTGAAGTACTCGAGAACGGTCAGACCTTCTTTAAAGTTCGAGATGATCGGCGTCTCGATGATGTCACCGTTCGGCTTGGCCATCAGGCCGCGCATACCGCCCAGCTGCTTCATCTGAGTGACCGAGCCACGCGCACCCGAGTGGGCCATCATGTAGACCGAGTTCGGTTCCTGTTCGGACCCGTCCGCTGCCCGATCCGAGGATGAGATCGTGCTCATCATCGCCTCAGTCACGCGGTCGTTACACTTCGACCAGGCATCGACAACCTTGTTGTACTTTTCGCCCTGAGTGATCAGGCCGTCCATGTACTGTTGTTCAAAGTCTTTCACCTGACTACGGGTGTCATCAACGATGCCCCACTTGTCGCCTGGAATGACCATGTCGTCCTTACCAAACGAGATGCCCGCCTTGAACGCTTCTTTGAAGCCCATCGACATGATCTGGTCACAGAAGATAACCGACTCTTTCTGACCGCAGTAGCGGTAGACCGTGTCGATCACCTGCTGCACTTCTTTCTTCCGCAGCAGGCGGTTGACCAGCTCGAACGGTGCCTTGTTGTTCATCGGCAGCAGAGCACCCAGACGCAGACGGCCCGGAGTGGTTTCATAGCGCTTCTGAACTTCGTTACCTTCGTCGTCGATCTGGGTGATCCGCGCGGTGATCTTGGTGTGCAGATGCACTTCACCTGAATCCAGCGCGTGCTGAACTTCGTCGATCGACCCAAAGACCTTGCCTTCGCCCGGCATGCCTTCGCGTTCCAGCGTCACATAGTACAGACCCAGGATCATATCCTGCGACGGAACGATGATCGGCGCGCCGTTTGCAGGCGACAGAACGTTGTTGGTCGACATCATCAGAACACGCGCTTCCAGCTGTGCTTCAAGGCTCAGCGGAACGTGAACGGCCATCTGGTCACCGTCGAAGTCGGCGTTAAAGGCCGAACAGACCAGCGGGTGCAGCTGGATGGCTTTACCTTCGATCAGAACCGGCTCAAACGCCTGAATGCCAAGACGGTGCAGCGTCGGCGCACGGTTCAGCATGACAGGGTGTTCGCGGATCACCTCGTCGAGGATATCCCACACTTCGGGACGCTCTTTCTCGACCAGTTTCTTCGCTTGTTTCACGGTCGAAGACAGACCCTTGGCTTCAAGGCGCGAGTAGATGAAGGGCTTGAACAGTTCCAGAGCCATCTTCTTGGGCAGACCACACTGGTGCAGCTTAAGCTCCGGACCGGTCACGATGACCGAACGGCCCGAGAAGTCAACGCGCTTACCCAGAAGGTTCTGACGGAAGCGGCCCTGCTTGCCTTTCAGCATGTCCGACAGCGATTTCAGCGGACGCTTGTTGGCACCGGTGATCACGCGGCCACGACGGCCGTTGTCGAACAGCGCATCAACGGATTCCTGCAGCATCCGCTTTTCGTTGCGGACGATGATGTCAGGTGCGCGTAGCTCGATCAGACGCTTCAGACGGTTGTTCCGGTTGATGACGCGGCGATACAGATCGTTCAGATCCGAGGTCGCGAAACGGCCACCATCCAGCGGAACCAACGGACGCAGCTCCGGCGGAATGACCGGAATCACGGTCATTACCATCCACTCAGGCCGGTTGCCCGACTCGAGGAAGGATTCAACAACCTTCAGGCGCTTGATGATCTTCTTGGGCTTCAGTTCGCCGGTTGCTTCGGCCAGATCAGCGCGCAGCTGCTCGGCTTCTGCTTCCAGATCGATCTGGGCCAGCATCTCGCGGATGGCTTCGGCACCGATATTCGCGGTGAACGCGTCCATGCCATAGGCATCCTGCGCGTCCATGTACTCTTCTTCGGTCAGCATCTGGCCGTAGGTCAGGTCGGTCAGACCGGGCTCGATGACAACATAGTTTTCAAAGTACAGAACACGTTCCAGATCGCGCAGCGTCATGTCCAGCATCAGACCGATGCGGGACGGCAGCGATTTCAGGAACCAGATATGCGCGACGGGCGCGGCCAGTTCGATGTGGCCCATACGCTCGCGGCGGACTTTCTGCAGGGTGACTTCCACACCGCATTTTTCGCAGACAACGCCGCGATACTTCATCCGCTTATATTTGCCGCACAGACATTCGTAATCTTTGATCGGGCCAAAGATACGCGCGCAGAACAGACCGTCACGTTCAGGCTTGAACGTCCGGTAGTTGATGGTTTCGGGTTTCTTGATCTCGCCATAGGACCAAGACAGAATCCGCTCGGGCGACGCCAAGGAGACTTTGATCTCGTCAAAGACTTTCGGCGGCGTCAGCGGGTTGAACGGGTTGTTGGTGATTTCCTGGTTCATTTTGCGTCCTTACAAATTGGGATGGGATGAGTGTGGGGCGTTGCCGCCCCTACTCTTCCTCCGCATCCAGGAGTTCCATATTCAGGCCGAGGCCACGGACTTCTTTCACCAGAACGTTGAACGATTCCGGCACGCCCGCTTCAAAGTTATCCTCGCCCTTGACGATCGACTCATAGACCTTGGTCCGGCCGGCGACGTCATCCGATTTCACGGTGAGCATCTCCTGCAGGGTGTAGGCGGCGCCGTAAGCTTCCAGAGCCCAGACTTCCATCTCACCAAAGCGCTGACCACCGAACTGCGCCTTACCACCCAGCGGCTGCTGGGTAACCAGGCTGTACGGCCCGGTCGAACGCGCGTGGATCTTGTCGTCCACAAGGTGGTGCAGTTTCAGCAGGTATTTGATGCCCACGGTCACCGGACGCGCGAATTGCTCACCGGTACGACCGTCGAACAGGATCGACTGACCGCTTTCCGAGAAGCCTGCACGCACCAGCGCGTCGTTGACGTCAGCCTCTTTGGCACCGTCGAAGACCGGGGTCGCGATCGGAACACCACGGGTCACGTTGCCCGCAGCCTCGATCAGGTGATCCTCGTCCAGACCGGTGATGCCTTCTTCGTAGACATTTTCACCATAAGCCAACTTCATCGCTTCGCGCACCGGGGTCAGGTCGCCGGAACGGCGGTATTCACCCAATGCGTCGTCGATGTTCAGACCCAGACCGCGTGCGGCCCAACCCATGTGGGTTTCAAGGATCTGACCAACGTTCATACGCGAAGGCACACCCAGCGGGTTCAGACAGAAGTCAACCGGAGTACCATCGGCCAGGAACGGCATGTCTTCCATCGGAACAACCTTGGAAATCACACCTTTGTTCCCGTGACGACCGGCCATCTTGTCGCCGGGCTGCAGCTTGCGCTTCACGGCGATGAAGACTTTGACCATCTTCATCACACCCGGCGGCAGGTCGTCGCCACGGCGGACCTTCTCGACCTTGTCTTCGAAACGGGCGTCCAGAGCACGCTTTTGTACTTCGTACTGCTCGTTCAGGGCTTCGACGATCTGTGCGTCCTGCTCACCTTCCAGCGCCAGCTGCCACCACTGACCGCGGGTCAGGGTTTCCAGCAGCTCCTCGGTGATCACCGACCCAGCCTTGACGCCTTTCGGGCCTTTGACCGCAGTTTTACCCAGGATCAGGCCTTGCAGACGCGCATAGATGTTGCGGTCCAGGATCGCCAGCTCGTCGTCCCGGTCACGGGCCAGACGCTCGACTTCCTCACGCTCGATCTGCAACGCACGTTCGTCTTTTTCGACGCCGTGACGGTTGAAGACGCGAACCTCAACGACCGTACCGTAATCGCCCGGCTTCACGCGCAGCGAAGTGTCGCGCACGTCAGATGCTTTTTCACCAAAGATGGCGCGCAGCAGCTTTTCTTCCGGGGTCATCGGGCTTTCGCCCTTCGGAGTGATCTTGCCGACCAGAATATCGCCCGGCTCAACATCCGCACCGATGTAAACGATGCCGGCCTCGTCGAGGTTGCGCAGCGCTTCTTCACCGACGTTCGGGATGTCGCGGGTGATCTCTTCCGGGCCCAGTTTAGTGTCACGGGCGGCGACTTCGAATTCCTCGATATGAACCGAGGTAAAGACGTCGTCACGCGCGATACGTTCCGAGATCAGGATCGAATCTTCGTAGTTGTAACCGTTCCACGGCATGAACGCGACGACCACGTTCTTACCCAGAGCCAGTTCACCCATATCGGTCGACGGACCATCAGCAATGACTTCGCCCTTCTGGACGGTGTCACCCACCTTGATCAGCGGACGCTGGTTGATGCAGGTGTTCTGGTTCGAACGCTGGAACTTGCGCAGACGATAGATGTCAACGCCAGCGTCGCCCAGTTCCAGATCTTCGGTGGCGCGAATAACGATACGCTGGGCATCGACCTGGTCGATGATACCGGCGCGTTTCGCCTGAATCGCAGCACCCGAGTCGATCGCAACCTTTTCCTCGATCCCGGTACCGACCAGCGGCGCTTCGGCCCGCAAAAGCGGAACCGCCTGACGTTGCATGTTCGAGCCCATAAGAGCACGGTTAGCGTCGTCATTTTCAAGGAACGGGATCAGCGATGCGGCGACCGAGACCAGCTGTTTTGGGCTTACGTCGATCAGGTCCACATTCTCGCGCGGAGCAAGCGTGTAGTCACCCGACTGACGTGTCGACACCAGATCGTTGATGAACTTGCCATCCGCATCCAGAGTCGCGTTCGCCTGTGCTACGGTGTGACGCATTTCCTCGGTCGCGGACATGTAGTGAACCTCATCGGTCACCTCGGCGTCTTTGACGACGCGGTAAGGTGTTTCGATGAAGCCATACTTGTTCACGCGGGCAAAGGTGGCCAGCGAGTTGATCAGACCGATGTTCGGACCTTCCGGCGTTTCAATCGGGCACATCCGACCATAGTGGGTAGGGTGCACGTCGCGCACCTCAAAGCCCGCACGTTCACGTGTCAGACCACCGGGGCCAAGCGCCGAAAGACGGCGTTTGTGCGTGACTTCCGACAGCGGGTTGGTCTGGTCCATGAACTGCGACAGCTGCGACGAGCCAAAGAATTCACGAACAGCAGCAGCGGCCGGTTTCGCGTTGATCAGGTCCTGAGGCATGACGGTGTCGATCTCGACCGACGACATACGCTCTTTGATCGCGCGCTCCATGCGCAGCAGACCGACGCGGTACTGGTTTTCCATCAGTTCACCGACCGAACGTACACGGCGGTTGCCGAGGTGGTCGATATCGTCGATGTCTCCTTTGCCGTCGCGCAGCTCCACCAGCGCCTTGATGCAGGCGACGATGTCTTCGCGGCGCAGGGTGCGCAGGGTATCCGGCGCATCCAGAGCCAGACGCATGTTCATCTTCACGCGGCCAACGGCGGACAGGTCGTAACGCTCGCTGTCGAAGAACAGGGTGTCGAAAAGAGCCGACGCGGCTTCGACGGTGGGCGGCTCGCCCGGGCGCATGACGCGGTAGATGTCCATCAGCGCGCTTTCACGGTTCAGGTTCTTGTCCTGAGCCATGGTGTTGCGCATGTAGGGGCCGACATTGATGTTGTCGATGTCCAGAACCGGAATGTCTTTGATGCCTGCGTCGATCAGGTCTTTGACGGTACCACCAATCAGGTCGCCGCCTTTGTCGTATTCCAGGGTCAACTCATCACCGGCTTCGACATAGATCGCGCCGTTTTCTTCGTTGATGATGTCCTTGGCGACAAACTTGCCGACGATGTTTTCAAACGGTACCAGCAGGTCGGTGACGTTGCCTTCGTCGATCAGCTTTTTGACCGCGCGCGGGGTGACTTTCTTACCTGCTTCGGCAATCACTTCGCCAGACTTTGCGTCAATCAGATCATAGGTCGGACGAGTGCCGCGCACACGCTCGGGGAAGAACGGAGTGATCCAGCCCTTCTTCTTGTCCAGCTTATAAGACACGGTGTTATAATACGCGTCCATGATCGCTTCCTGATCCAGACCCAGCGCGTAAAGCAGAGTGGTCACAGGCAGCTTGCGGCGACGGTCGATCCGGGCGAACACGATGTCTTTGGCGTCGAACTCAAAGTCCAGCCAGCTGCCGCGATACGGGATGATGCGGCAGGCAAACAGCAGCTTGCCCGAGGAATGGGTCTTGCCCTTGTCGTGGTCAAAGAACACACCGGGCGAGCGGTGCATCTGGGATACGATCACACGCTCGGTCCCGTTCACGACAAAGGTGCCGTTCGGCGTCATCAAAGGCATGTCGCCCATGAAGACATCCTGTTCCTTGATGTCTTTTACCGATTTAGCGCCAGTGTCCTCATCGACATCGAACACGATCAGACGCAGGGTGACCTTCAGCGGCGCGCTGTAGGTCATGTCGCGCTGCATACACTCTTCGACGTCGTATTTGGGTTTTTCCAAATCGTATTTCACGAACTCCAGAACAGAGGTTTCGTTGAAATCCTTGATCGGGAAAACCGACTGGAACACGCCCTTGATGCCTTCGCCGTCAGCGGGCTGCTCTGCATCGCCGGAGCGCAGGAATAGATCATAAGAAGATTTCTGGACCTCAATGAGGTTCGGCATTTCCAGCACTTCGCGGATTTTGCCGTAATATTTACGAAGACGTTTCTGGCCAAGGAACGTTTGAGCCATGTCAGATGTCACCTTTCGATGTTCTCAGCGGGCAAAGACACCGTCGGGCCCCGGCATCTTGCACAATCGAGATAACACGTCCGGATCAATTCATGGCCACCGTCCCGAAGGCAGCCTCCCGATCCGAAACCGTGCCTTAGAAAACGCCCCACGTGCTGAGGCCCTTTCTAAGACAGGTTCGGCTGGACCCGAATTTCTCCGGATCCAGCCAAATATTACGATACGTCAGCGACGTATCTGTCGACTGACTTAGGCCAGCTCGACTTCGGCGCCAGCTGCTTCCAGCTTGCCTTTGACTTCTTCGGCTTCGTCTTTCGACACGCCTTCTTTGATCTTGCCGCCAGCTTCGACCAGTTCCTTGGCTTCTTTCAGGCCCAGACCGGTGATGCCGCGAACTTCTTTGATCACGTTGATTTTCGAAGCGCCGGCGTTCTTCAGAACGACGTCGAATTCGGTTTTTTCTTCCTCAGCTGCGCCACCGGCGTCGCCGCCAGCTGCCATGACAACTGCGCCGCCAGCTGCGGGCTCGATGCCATATTCGTCTTTGAGGATGGTTTTCAGTTCTTGTGCTTCCAGCAGGGTCAGACCCACGATGCTTTCTGCGAGTGCTTTCAGATCAGCCATTTTATCAGCTCTTTCCGTTTTACAGTGTGTGTTCCAACGTCAGGGCATTTGCCCTACGCAGATCATTCAGTGCCAACCGCTTACGCAGCTTCCGCCTTCTCTTCGATGGTGGAAAGGATGCTTGCGATGTTGCTTGCAGGTGCGCCAATCGCGCCGGCGATGTTCGAAGCAGGTGCGCCAATGCAGCCCACGATCGAAGCAATAAGCTCCTCGCGAGACGGCATTTTCGAAACTGTTTCGACGCCTTTGCGGTCCAGAGCGTTCTCACCCATTGCGCCACCAAGAATCTCAAAATTCTTGTTTTCCTTGGCGAAGTCCTCGGCCACCTTGGCTGCTGCCACGGGGTCTTCGGAATAAGTCAGAACGGTCATACCCGTCAGCAGGTCAGCAATGCTTGCACATGGCTTTCCGTCGAGGGCGATTTTGGCGAGCCTGTTCTTGGCAACACGCACGGCGCCACCCGCGTCACGAGCACGTGCGCGAAGGTCCTGCATCTCGGCAACTGTCAGACCGGCGTAGTGCGAAACCACCACGACGCCAGAGCTTTCGAAGATCTGGCCGAGTTCCTCGACCACTTTCTCTTTCTGGGCTCTATCCACAGTTCTCTCCAAGTTTGGGGCGATATCTCACCCCGGCTCATATTTGCTGCGGCTTGCGCCCCAGCGTTCAGGTCCGTTGTTACGGGGTTGAGCCAAAATTCGCCCGAGGGCCAGAGCCCCCGAAATTCTTTGGTCTTACCCGTCTCAGGCAGGGAATTAAGGGGCCGAATGGCACCACCCACCGTCTTGGACGAAACAAAATAAAGCGCACGACGAATCGCACGCTTTATTTCGCAACCCTACTTAGGGCAGTTAGGCGGGGTTTCCAAGAGGTAAATCGCGATGAACGATTGGACGGCGCGTGACTAACCCGGGAAGTTGATCTTCAGCGCCGCCCCGGAACCAGGTAGAATGGCAGGATGGCGCGCGGCCTATACTCTAAATCAGTCGGTCAGCGAGACAGAAGCTCTCGAACGGTGCTTAAATGATCAACAAGCTCGGCAAGATTATCCTCTTTCGAGAGCCCGAAAAACGCTATCTTTTGCAAGATCCAATTTTTTACATTTTGAGAAAACAGGAGCCATACCCCACTTCTCTGTAAACCTTGCTTTATCCGCGTGCATAAGGGATTCGTGGCGACTGGTTGATGCAGCATAGGGAACAGGCAGGTGCCAGAAGAGTACAGATGTGTCAGCCAGGATTTGGAGCTTTTTCTTCCTGCACTGAAGAAAAAAGTCAAACCACTCAAAAGCGAAACCGTACCGGGTGTCAAAGTGCACTTCCTTAAAGACAGCTCTTCTGGCAAGCATTGTGGGAAGGCATTCATCAACTCCGACTGTAAAAGTTTCGCTAAGATCTAATAGAACCGGCGTTTTGACTACAACTTTCTCTGGTGAACACGAGGGGGAGAGAGAGTAGTTATTTCCGACGGCGCGTGTATAAATCGTCGCCCCGGACTCGAGGACATCAGCCGGAGTATCAACGTTTTGCCGATCTGAAGCGATTTTGGAGTGATCAGGGTAACTTGCCTCCAACCAGGCACCGGAGACGATATCTGCGTTTGCACGATTAATTAAGTTGAAAAGCCTAATTACGGAAGGGGTACACACATGGTCATCATCCAAAAACAATAGAAAATCACTTTTGCTGTTTTCAACAAGCCATCGACGTGACGCCGATGGGCCAAGGTTTTCACCGATATGCGTTACTTCCGCTCTGTGATCTCGTGAAATCTGATCGTACTCTGACTTAATCCAAGCCGGAGCGCTGGCCGGAGTGCTATCAGCTACCAGAATGCGCGGCTTGAAATCGTCGAGTAGCGCGAGGGAGTCCAGACACCTATGGAGGCACTCAGGGCGGGAATTAGTTGGGATCAGAATATCCAAAGATTTCCTACGTCGATTCAATATATTAAGCATTCCAGCCAATCTTATCCAAAAAGGTACCCCGCCGGTCACTGTGCATTCCTCATCACCGCTTGGCAATGTCATTCAAACTCGGGCATTCTTCGCGCCATCAGCAACATTCTGCATCTCAGGCGATTTTTTATCTGAACGACTTAGGCACAACCGTCCATCGACGGAATTTAGCAATCACTTAGGGCCCAGGCATGTTCAATTCTGACTTAGTTTTAGATCTGTCTTCTCATTCTCCGGACATCGGACGCCTGACAGTTTCGCAGCCGGAACTAGAGTTAGTCAGGATTCATCAATGCCCATAATTTTAGCGATCTCGATCATACAATTGCTGTTCTAGACACGTTCACAACGACAGCATAATCGTCTCGAAACTGACTTTAAGCGGCACTACCAGGGCTTGATGTACCTGCGGTTCCCGACCATGAACAGCCAGTTTTGTAAGGAGGATGTCACAGCGCATTGTATTAGTTGTGCTCCGCGGAAATCAGAACTGATCTCCTAATCAATTTCCCCTAACTACCAATCGGCCCTTGAAAAAATCCCGGGCAGTTCGCACCACCCGGGATCAATTTTTCAAAGCTGAACGCCGGTACTTATTCGCCCGATGCTTCCGCCACGTCCAGAGTCACGCCAGGGCCCATGGTCGAGCTCAGTGCGATTTTCTTCATGTAGGTGCCTTTGGCGCCCGACGGTTTCGCCTTGGCCACAGCCGAGACAAAGGCGCGGACGTTTTCGACCAGCTTGGCTTCGTCGAACGACGCTTTGCCAACACCGGCGTGTACAACACCGCCTTTTTCCGCCTTGAACTGAACTTCACCACCTTTGGCTGCTTCCACGGCCGCTTTCACGTCCATGGTAACGGTGCCAACCTTGGGGTTCGGCATCAGGTTGCGGGGGCCCAGAACCTTGCCCAGACGACCGACGATCGGCATCATGTCCGGGGTTGCAATGCAGCGATCGAATTCAATGGTGCCGCCCTGAATGGTTTCCATCAGGTCCTCTGCACCAATGATATCCGCGCCAGCTTCTTTCGCTTCGTCCGCCTTGGGGCCACGAGCGAAAACAGCAACGCGCATCGCTTTACCGGTGCCGTTCGGCAGACCGATAACGCCACGAACCATCTGGTCCGCGTGGCGCGTATCAACGCCCAGGTTCAGTGCGATTTCGATGGTCTCGTCGAATTTCGAGGTTGCATTGGCTTTGACCAGGGCAACTGCTTCTTCGACCGACAGGTTTTCCTTGCCAGCGACGGCTTCGCGCGCAGCGCGGGTGCGTTTACCAAGTTTTGCCATCTTACTTCACCTCGATGCCCATAGAGCGGGCCGAGCCCAGGATGATCTGCATTGCGCCTTCGACGTCGTTGGCGTTCAGATCTTTCATTTTGGCTTCGGCGATTTCGCGAACCTGCTTGCTGGTCACGGTGGCCACGGTCTCACGACCGGGATTTTCCGCGCCACGGGGACGGTTCCGCTTGCCAACCGGCTTCAGGCCAGCGGCTTTTTTCAGGTAATAAGACGCGGGCGGCGTCTTGATGTCCATGGTGAAGGACTTGTCCTGATAATAGGTGATCACGGTCGGGCAAGGCGCGCCTTGCTCCATGTCTGCAGTCTTGGCGTTGAACGCCTTGCAGAATTCCATGATGTTGATGCCGCGCTGACCCAGCGCCGGACCAACTGGCGGCGACGGGTTCGCCTGACCTGCAGGAACCTGCAGCTTCATTGTACCAGCAAGCTTCTTGGCCATTTGGTTTTCCTTTCAACGTAGGTGAAACGCGTTCCACCCGGTTTATGTTGCGTGGTCCGATCCGGGATCGCGATCCCTGCAATCTCCCACGAGAGAATCTCGCCCGAAGACGATAGTGCGGCATCTATAGCGGAACGGAAGGGTTGGCAAGTGGGCCGCACCCCAATTCGGAATCATAGAATCGGCCCCACGCGTACAAAGCAAGGCGTTGGCTTCGAGGGGCACTTCGCAAGCGATCCTTTCGGTCATTCCAGAAAGGCTCCGGACGCTCAGCATCCCACGATACGATAAGGCGTTAATAACTTATATTACATGGAAAAACACCGCCGCAAAACACGCAAGCTGGCTGGCAAACAACCCGAGCTTCAGCCATTCAACAGCTTTGATACCCGCGCGCGGCTTGGCTGTGCTATACTCTGTGAAAATAGTTATTTCTGGTGGAGGTTAATTATGATTTTTCGTTTAGCAGCAACACTTGTCATTGCAGTCTCTTTCGCCGCATCCACGCCTCAGACAGCCCAAGCAGACGCCGGTGACTTCCTCGGCGGAGCCGTTGTCGGCGGGGTGGTAGGTTACGCGATCGGAAAGGACCAGCAGAAGAAAAAGGCACGGACAACAACCCGAACGTACCGACCGGGCATTCCGTCGACCACACAAGGGGCGCAAACCCAAACGGCGCTCAACTATTTCGGCTATAACGCCGGGCGTGTCGATGGCCAGGTCGGTCGTGGCACCCGATCAGCGATCGAGCGCTATCAAGCTACAATGGGTTATCCCGTGAACGGGTATGACCTCCAGCCGTATCAGTACGACTTTCTGATGCAAGCCTACTACTGGGCGACAAGCGGCGGACAAGCCACAATGCAACTTTCGGGCCAGCCTCTCCTTATGGCGTATCGCCAAAAACTACATAGCGGATCTGCTGTGGCTGCAGCACCTCAGGCGCCCGCACAGACCACACCGGTTGCTACGCCTCAGGAGGTCGAGCCAGAGACGGCCACTGCCGAAACACAATCTGCCAGTCTGCCGAGCCTGTTTTCCGGCGGAACTGGAGGCCCATCGCTGGCCAATCGCTGCAGTGGTGTCATGCTGCAAACATCGACCAATGGTGGCTATACAACTCTGTCGAACATGCCCGACCCTGACTTCGCGCTCAGCGAGCAGTTCTGCCTTGCACGTAGCTACGCAATGGCGCGCGGCGAGGAACTGCTTCAGGATGTTCAGGGGTTGACGCCGGATCAGGTGGCGGCCCAGTGCGACTCGTACGGCGACATGTTGGCACCGCAAGTTGTCGCCTTGTCTCTCAACTCGAAATCTGACGCGGAGACCCAGATGCGCAAGCTTGCGCTGGATTCCGGACTTAGCCCCGAAGATCTTGCAGCAACAAGCAAAGTCTGCCTTGCGATTGGCTACCGTCAGGACAACATGGATACCGCTGTTGGTTCTGCGCTTATGCTGGTCGCTATGGGTGAACCCGCCTACGGAGAGCTGATTGGTCACCACCTGCGCGAAGGCTTCGGCGTGCAGGAGCGTCGTGATCTGGCGATGCAGTGGTATGATGCGAGCCTTTCGGCACTCGACGCCGGATCGCAAGCCGTATTCTTGCCGTCCCAGACCGATCGCCCACAACTGCTGCGCGCGGCTATGGTTCAGGCGCAGTAGATTCACACATAGAAAACCATTTTTAAAAGTACGCCGCGGAGCCTATAGCTTCGCGGCGTTGCTAAAGTCGCTCTGAGCATGGTGCATTCAGCAAAGCTCCGTTTGATCCACACCTCTTCTCACCAATGAGTTTTGTGCGAAGGCGATAACATCGGCGATGATATCGGACCGAAGACGTTGGAAAGAGACTGGCGAAATACTCCAGAGCAACCGTATTTGGCTCTGATTGGACCCAATCGCCAGTATTTTCATGCGAAACAAAAAGTTTTCAAAGACATACGTTGCTTAAGAAGCACCGGTGGGTATCTTAGGGCAACTTGGTTACAGAAGGGGCGGTCTGGGATGGCATCATCTCGACTAAACAAGGGGCTACTGGTCAGCGTTCTTATTGCTATGTTGCCCGGATGCGGCAGCAAAGCCCAAGATCAGGGTGCGGTGTCCGAGACAATTGCCCAAACCGAAGCGTCCAAAAACGCTTCGTCACTCAACACGGCAGGAATTGATCCCGCCACCTATGCCGGTCGCTTTCAAGTCAAATTGACCAAGAAAGTTCCCCTGCGCGACATTCCCGTGCCCTTCACCGTCTACGGCGGCCTAGAGGAATCCAGCCCGACCCGCCTGCGATTGCGGGCGTTCATGGACTTGCGCGGATTGCAGGAAAAGGCGCCTCAGATACTGACTGGCCCCTTGGAAGAAAGCTGTAAGCGCCAGATCTATCTCGAGATCCGAGATGTCACCGCAATCGGTGAAACCGTAAAGGTTGAGGGTTCAGCCCGTGCCCGGTTTACGCGGTGCAAGCGAAATGAAGAACCTGGCTTTCGGTATTTCGGGGCAACGGTGGATGCGACTGCTGTCGCCAAAGCCGAAGTTAAGGGCCAATGCCTTGTCTTCAGTATCGAAAGCGCTGACCTCAGACCGCGCGGGTTCATCGGAGCTGTTACCAACCTTTTCGGCCTGACCAACCGTATCAACGAAGCTGTTCTTGAAAAGGGTGGTGAGTTCTTGGCAGCCAATCCGGTTTGTCCGCCACTGCCTGAAGAGTTTTCTGTGCTTGATCCGATTTACGAGACCGGTGGAACGCGCGAAATTGCACAAGGAGGAATGGGCGCTGCTGTTGTCGGATCAGCCGATGTAAGCGCCGAGACGATAGTTAAAGTCCTTGCCGGGTTAAAGGAACTTGGCGTGTTGGAGTTTGCTGAATGAGACTTTGGTTTATTCTTCCAGCCCTGTTGGCAGCTTTTCTGGACGCCCGAGCACCCGGTGCGCAAGAAGTGGACTTTGTCATCGACGCAACACTACCCGTTCGCGATACCGAACTGCCATATACGCTTGATCTGAACCTCACCGCTGCTGCGCCCACTCGGATCGGGGTTGGTGCCCTTCTCGATCTGCGCGAAATTCAGAAAATTGTGCCTGAGCGGTTGGCTGACAATGCGATCGTCGACAATTGTGGTCTGCAAGTCCGACTTGACGACTTGAGCTTCAAAGCCGAGGACGATGCGATAGATCTGGATGGTGATGTAACGGTCACGATCTTCGAATGCAGCCGCACCAGCGAACGCGACTTTCAGCGCGGCGAAGAAAAAAGAGCTATCTTGGCCAAAATGTCCACCGAAGCAACTGTCGAACTGCGTGATAACTGCGCCTATTTCAAACTCATTGATCTTACACTCACGGCCCCCGAAGAACAGCGAGAGCAACTGCTGGAAGACGACACTTTGGACTCCGTAAAGGAGTTGATGTTGGCCGCCGTGGATCTTGTACTGAACGAAACCCCGTTATGCCCGGAACTGCCGGCAGAGCTTGCGTCACTTGATCCAGCGTATGAAAAAGGCGGCCCGCGTGAGATCGGAGAAGGCGGTCTTGGCGTTTTTCTGGACGGATCCGTTGATGTCAGCCCTTCGACAATCCTCGACATTCTGACAGTTCTTCAACAACAAGAACTTATTCCGGGCCGACCCTAGCAAAGACTACGCCTTGCCGTATGGACCGCTCCTTGGTGCTGGTTGAAAAAGTGGGGCATCAAAACAAAAAAACGCCGCGATGCTCGAAGCAACGCGGCGTTTATAACAAGCATAGAGTGCTTAGCCCTGTTTGGTCACCTGCGTAAAGTCCAGCTCGACCGGGGTTTCGCGACCAAAGATCGAAACCGAGACCTTCAGTTTCTGGTTGTCGTCGTCCACGCCCTCGACCATGCCGTCGAAATCCTCGAACGGGCCATCGTTGACCTTGACCTTCTCGCCGATTTCGAAGGTGATCATCAGCTTGGGTGCTTCTTCACCTTCCTGAACGCGGTTGAGGATCTGGTTCACCTCGGCGTCGCGCATCGGCATTGGACGACCCTGCGGGCCCAGGAAACCGGTGACGCGGTTGATCGAGTTGATCAGGTGATAGCCCTGATCCGACATTTCCATATGCACCAGCACGTAGCCGGGCATGAAGCGGCGTTCAGTCGTGACTTTCTTGCCGCGGCGCACTTCGATCACCTCTTCGGTGGGCACCAATACTTCGTCGATATCGTCCTCAAGGCCCTGCTCAACCACCGACGTGCGGATCTGTTCTGCGATCTTCTTTTCGAAATTCGAAAGAACGCTGACCGAGTACCACCGTTTCGCCATGAACCTGTCGTCCTTGTCTGTCTTCGGGGTATCGCGCTTGCCGGATACACCCGTCATTAAAATCCTGTCACGTTATCCGGAATAAAAAGCGGCGCGCGGCCCGAATCGCCACACGCCTATTCCGAATAGTCCTGTGTCAACTACTCTGACATTGCCCGCTGTGCAAGGGGGCAGCCGCGTTTCCGCGCTTAGCTGAACGCGCCCAGGATCAGCTGAAGGCCACCCCGGATGCCCAGATCGACCAAAGCAAAGAATACAGCTGTAAGGGCTGCCATGATGAAAACCATAACCGTGGTCAACAGCACCTCGCGCCGGGTCGGCCAAACGACCTTGGAAACTTCGGCGCGGACTTGCTGAATGAACTGAATCGGGTTGGTGGTGGCCATTTGGCGTGTTCTCTCTGCTAGCGGATGGCCCGGACATAGCCGGGCATTGCGGCAATTTCAAGAGCAGTTGGATCAACTCTGCCCTGAGCGATCAGGGTTTGGGTTTGTCGTCCCACTCATCGTTCAGAATCCGACGCGCATCGCCTTCGGGGTCTTCATACTGGTTCGACCGGACGGTGTAGACAAAGGCGACCAGACCAACGCCGCCCAGCAACAGGGAAATCGGGATCAGGTATGCAAGAACGTCCATCCGGTTTACCTCAGGCGCAGGGCGTTGAGCGACACGGTGATAGACGAGGTCGACATCGCCAGCGCCGCAATCAGTGGTGTTGCAAGTCCAATCACCGCCAACGGTACGGCAATCACGTTGTAGACGGTCGCGATGCGGAAGTTTTCGCGAATGCGTTTTGTCGCCTTGACCGCCGTGTCACAAGCGTCCGCGATGGGGGACAGGTCATTGCCCAACAGCACAATGTCTGACGCCACCCGCGCCGCGTCCAGCGCTGACGCCGGTGAAATCGATACATGCGCCGCTGCCAGAGCAGCCGTGTCATTCAGACCGTCGCCTACCATCAAGACATGGTGGCCCTGATCGCTGAGCTCCCGAATGCGCAGCGCCTTGTCCTGCGGCAAAGCCTCGGCAATCCAGTCGGTGATCCCCAGCTTTTCAGACAATGCGCGCACAGCCCCCTGCGAGTCGCCGGACATCAGAACCACATGCTTGCCTGAAGCACGCAACGCGTCGACCGCCTCGGCCGCACCCGGGCGCAACGCGTCCGAGAAGCGGAAAGCCAAAGGTGCATGATCGCCAATCGCCAGCCAGGCTGAGGTTTCATTGCCCTGCTCTGCCCCCATCCAAGCCGCCCGACCCAGACGTACGCGTTGACCACGGTATTCGCCTTCGGTGCCGTATCCCGGAACCTCAACGACACCCCGCACGTTGGCAGGTTTGATCCCGGCCTCACGCGCGGCTTTCGCCAAGGCCACGGACAAAGGGTGTGCCGATGCCTCGGCCAGCGCCAGGGCAACTTCGACCTTTGCGCGCGTGTGATCGCCAAGATTGACCAGTTCGGGTGCGCCCGAAGTCAGGGTACCCGTTTTATCGAACACCACCGTGTCGGCCTCGGACAGCCGCTCCAGCGCGGTTGAATGTTTGATCAACATGCCCTTGCGGAACAACCGGCCCGACGCGGCGGTTGTCACCGCTGGAACAGCCAGACCCAGGGCACAGGGGCAGGTGATGATCAAAACCGCTGCCGCGATGTTCAGCGCTGTGCGGATGTCGCCCGAATAAATGTACCAGCCCACAAAGCTGAGCGCTGAAAGGATATGCACGCCGGGCGCATAAAGCTTGGCCGCCTTGTCTGCCAACGAAGTATAGCGCGACCGCCCGGACTCAGCGATTGCCACCAGATCCGCCATGCGGTGTAGCGACGTATCCTCACCCACAGCTGTTGCACGGAGTGTCAGGGGACCGGTCAGGTTGACCTCGCCCGCGCTGACCAATTGGCCGGTTTCGGCAAACACAGGCACCGTTTCTCCGGTCAGCAGTGACCGGTCCAGTTCGGACTGGCCAGACATGATCTCACCATCCACGGGCATACGACCACCGGGGCGCACAAGGATCAAATCGCCCACCATCAGTTCAGCAACCGCGATCTCTTGCTCTACGCCATCTACCAAACGGATGGCACGCGGCACCTCAAGCGCCGTCAGCTCTTCGGCGGCAGATCGGGCTGCGGCGCGGGTGCGGTAATCCAGATAACGTCCCGCCAGCAGGAAGAAGGTCAGGGTCAGGGCCGCATCGAAATAGGCATGCTCGCCGCTCAGCGCTGTTTCCCACAGTGATGTAATCAGCGCCAACAGGATCGCCAGCACAATTGGCACATCCATATTCAGACGGCGGACGCGCAATGCGCTCCAGGCATTGGCAAAGAAAGGCTGAGCCGAGAAGGCAATGGCTGGCAGAGCAATCGCGGCAGAGATCCAGTGGAACATATCACGCGTGGCGTCCGTGGCACCCGACCAGACCGACACCGACAACAGCATCACGTTCATGGATGCAAACCCGGCCACCGCCAGGCGCATCAGCAAGTCGCGCCCTGCCTTGTCTGTCTGAGTGGCCGACAAGGCACCCGGATCAAGCTCATGCGCTTCAAAACCGGCTTTCTCGAGCACCGGGATCAGGTCGACAGCGCGTGTTTCCGGCGCAGCCTTGATCATCGCGCGTTTCAGGGTCAGGTTCACCCGCGCATCTTCAACACCGGGATGCGCGTTCAGTTCCCGTTCGACCGTCGCGATACAGGCCGAGCAGTGAATGCCTGGCAAAGACAGGGCAAGCTGCACGTCCTTCGGTATGGGCTGGGCGGGTTCCGCCGGGGCCGCAAGGCAGCCCGGGCAGGCTGCGGTACCGGAAGAAAGCTGCGCCGTCATCGCTTATCCCTTCACATAGAGCGGAACGCGCTGCGAGAACTCGGCGCCATCACTGTCCCGCGCCACCAGACGAATGTTCCAGTTGCCTTCGCCCAACGTGGCAGGCGCGGCATAGGTCGTTCCGTCAAAGATGAAATCCGGCGCGAAATCCTCGCGCACATGGGTCGCTCTGCCCACAACGGCGTTCAATTCACTTACCTGAACCGGCGCGCCGCTTTCGTCGGTGATGTGAAGGATCAGTAACCCACCTTTGGTTTCGGCCTGAACAGTCCAACCCAGCGTTTGTTGTACTTTCAGACGCTCGTTGAATTCCTGACTGGCCACGTATGAATTCTTGACCTCAAGCCCAGGGAAGGTCTTGACCGCGCTGTAGGCCAAGACAAGGTTCACGGCGATGATCACGCCAAAGGCACCGACAAACACCGCCAAAGCGTGTTTTCCAGTGAACTTCCGTTCCGACATGATCAGTTCCCCCGTCCGTTAAACGTGGTGTCCTTGTAGGCCCGTTCACCGCTGCTCAGGTCTTCGACCCAGATGCGCACCGGTGTCGAGTCCGCTCCCGCAGGGCCCGAGTCGCGGGACGAGATAATATACACACGGGTCAATTGTGCCGTATCCACCGGAACATTCACAGTGTGCAGGTTCGTGCCCTCGATTTCCAGTCGCATTGCCGGATCCCCGGTCAGAGACAGAGTGAACAGACGATCTTCGCCATGTTTGTTACGCAGCCGCACGTCGTAGGTGTTGCGGATCGTACCATCGGACAGGGTCACAAAAGTCGGGTTGCGTACCGGTGCAACAGTCAGATCGATTTCCGAACGGATGAACAGCGCAAAAAGCAAGGCAAAGCCCACCAGCGACCACATGGCCGTGTACATGATTGTGCGGGCGCGGAATACGTGTTTCCATACGTTTTTAGGCGGCTGGCCCGACCGCTCGCGCGTTTCATCGCTAAGGGCCATGTAGTCGATCAGCCCACGAGGCTTACCGATCTTGGCCATCATGTCGTCACAGGCATCAATACAGAGGGCGCAGGTAATGCATTCAAGCTGCTGACCATCGCGAATGTCGATCCCGACAGGGCAGACATTCACGCAGGCCATGCAGTCGATGCAATCCCCCAACTCGGAATCCGCTGTCCGCTTGCCTTTTCCCCGCGGTTCGCCCCGCCATTCGCGATAGCCGACTACCAATGTATCTTCGTCCATCATTGCCGCCTGAATGCGTGGCCAGGGGCAGGCGTAGATGCAGATCTGTTCGCGGGCGAAACCGCCAAAGAGGAACGTTGTGCCGGTCAGGATCAGCATCGTCGTATATGCCACCGGATGCGCATTGCCTGTGACCAGATCCATCAAAAGCGTCGGGGCGTCTGCGAAATAGAAAACCCAGGCCCCTCCTGTCGCCAAACCGATCAGAAACCAGACGGCCCATTTCGTGGCCCGCAGACGGGCCTTGCGGAAATCCAGCTTTTCCTGGCGGTGCAGGCGCAGGCGGGCGTTTCGATCCCCTTCGATCCATCGCTCAACAAGAATGAACAAGTCGGTCCAAACCGTTTGCGGGCAGGCGTACCCGCACCAGACACGCCCAAGGGCCGAGGTGAACAGGAACAGACCCAGACCGGCCATGATCAACAGACCTGCGACAAAGTAGAATTCGTGGGGCCAGATTTCGATCCAGAAGAAATAGAACCGTCGATTCGCCAGATCCAGCAATACCGCCTGATCCGGCAGACTGGGACCGCGATCCCACCGGATCCAGGGCGTCACATAATAGATGCCCAGTGTCACAATAAGAATGATCCATTTCAGGTTCCGAAACGGCCCTGAGACACGTCTGGGAAAGATCGGTTCTCTGGCTGCGTAAAGGCTGGGGGCGGGATCGGAATCGCTCACTGGCTGGCTCCACAAATGGGTCTTCTGAAGGCGTCTTGTTCCAGATCACGGTCAAGCGAACTTTGACATGGGTCAAAACGCGCATCGAACAAACATCTTTCGCAAGTCAGGCGATCTCTGGCGCGTCGGACCAGACATATTTTGCCCGGTTTTCACTCATTTTAGCAGAAATACGGCTTTTGTCGCGATACCAGCCCAGTTGCGCGTCTGCCGCCCGCCACATGCCGACCAATTGTCGCAGCATGAGACCTTAGTCATCTGAACGCAGCGACCCAGCCCACGCAGCACCAGTCTGTAAGACTGCACAATTGGAATTTGCGGAAAGTGAGCACCGGCTGTTCAGGAAACGCGCGAACAGATGGAACAGCCGGTGCCACAGCCTTCGGGCAGCGAACCGCCCGAAAGTGTTCTTTGTAACTTACTGACCACCGCCCAACTGGTGGACATAGGCGGATACTGCACGGATCTGCGCCTCGGTCAGGCGAGTATCCCAGTTCGGCATGACGCCAAAGCGGCTATTGGTCACTGTTTCGGTCAGAGCCTCTTCGCTGCCGCCATAAAGCCAGATGGCGTCGGTCAGGTTCGGCGCACCTTGGAAGATGTCACCTGTGCCTTCCTCACCATGGCAGGAAGCGCAATTGTCGTCGAAGACAACCTTGCCCGCCTGCGCCGCTGCATCGTCGGTCTGAGCGTTGCTCAGCGACATGACGTACTGCACCACCTGCGTGATTTCATCATGCTCAAGGATTTCTCCGAAGGCAGGCATCTCGGAATAGCGCGCATCGTCGCTTTCTTCGTTCCGGATACCATAGCTGACAGTGTAGACGATATCTTCCATCGTACCACCCCAGAGCCATGCGTCATCCAGCAGGTTCGGGAAACCAGGCGCGCCCTGTGCACCGGAACCGTGGCACTGTGCGCACCAGGTGCGGAATACGGCACCACCAGAGTTCACAGCATATTGCTGAAGTTCAGCGTCCTTCGCGATGTCTTCCAGCGGTGTTTCCACCAACTTGGCGTTCCAGGGCGCATTTGCCTCTTCGAACGCGACCATCTCCTGCTGTACCAGTGCCCGTGAAGACCACCCCATGACGCCAGCGGTTGCTGATTGCACCAGTGGCCATGCAGGATACATGATCGTGTAGATCACGCCCCAGACAATGGTCACATAGAATGTCCATAGCCACCAGCGCGGCATCGGGTTGTCGAACTCTTCGATCCCGTCCCAGCTGTGCCCGGTTGTATTCGGATCACCCGGCTGTTTTTCAGGTGTCTTGCTCATTGCCGCGCCTCCTTGGATGTGGCGGGTTTATCTTGATGCCGGAAGGGGATGTTGGCAGTGTCCTTGTATTCCTTGCTGGCACCGGGACGGAAAACCCAGATGACGATGCCAACGAAGAAGGCGAACAACAACAGCAGCATCCAGCTATCCGCGAACTGCCTGAGAATTGTGTATTCTTCCATCACTATCCTCCTTTAGCGGCTTGCGTCCGGGGTGAAGGTCGAAAAGTCGACCAGCGTGCCCAGCATCTGCAGATAAGCAACCAGCGCATCAGCTTCGGTCAGCTCGGGCTGGCCGTCAAAGTTGCGCACATTGACCTTGTCACCATAGCGCTCCAGCAAACCGTCATAGTCGCTGTCCGGATCGGCCTGAGCGCGGAAGTCAGCTTGCGCATTCTCCAGCATCTCTTCGGTATAAGGCGTACCGACCAGAGCATTTGCGGCCATCACATCACCGATGTATTTGCCGTCAATTTTGCGATGCTCAAGGAAACCGTATTTCGGCATCACCGATTCCGGCACCACGGATTGCGGATCCCGCAGGTGATCAACCTGCCATTGATCCGAATAGCGGCCACCGACACGCGCCAGATCCGGTCCTGTACGTTTTGATCCCCACTGGAACGGGTGATCGTACATCGATTCCGCCGCCAGCGAGTAGTGACCATAGCGTTCGACCTCGTCCCGCATCGGGCGGATCATCTGGCTGTGGCAGACATAGCAGCCTTCGCGGATATAGATATCACGCCCAGCCATCTCGAGAGGGGTGTAAGGGCGCATGCCCTCCACCTTTTCGATGGTGTTCTCAAGATAGAACAGTGGGGTGATCTGCACGAGGCCACCAATAGTCACGACCAGAAAGCTGAAGACCAGCAGGAGGGTCGCGTTGGTCTCGAGGATCTTGTGTTTGTCGAGAATTGCCATTGCTCCGTCCCTCCTTATTCAGCCGGGACCGCGACGGTCAGGCTGGCCTCTTTGGCCGGCGCTTTCCACACAGTCATCCAAAGGTTGTAGCACATGATCACAGCACCAGCGACGAACAGGACGCCACCCAGAGCACGCACCACATACATCGGGAACTTGGCAGCCACGGTATCGGCGAACGAGTTCACCAGGAAGCCGTTGGCATCCACTTCACGCCACATCAGGCCTTCCATGATGCCGGTCACCCACATCGACGCGGCATAGAGCACGATGCCGATGGTGGCGAGCCAGAAGTGCCAGCTGACCATCTGCAGCGAGTACAGACGCTCGCGCTTCCACAGAACAGGCACCAGGAAGTACAGCGCACCAAAGGTGATCATGCCATTCCAGCCCAGTGCACCCGAGTGCACGTGACCAATGGTCCAGTCGGTGTAGTGGGAAAGGCTGTTCACAGCGCGGATCGACATCATCGGACCTTCAAAGGTGGACATGCCGTAGAAGCCGACCGAGATCACCATCATCCGGATCACAGGGTCTGTGCGCAGTTTGTCCCATGCACCCGACAAGGTCATCAGGCCGTTGATCATGCCACCCCAGGACGGCATCCACAGGATGATCGAGAACACCATGCCAAGCGTCGACGCCCAGTCAGGCAGCGCGGTATAGTGCAGGTGGTGCGGACCGGCCCAGATATACAGGAAGATCAGCGCCCAGAAGTGGATGATCGACAGCTTGTACGAGAAGACCGGACGCTCGGCCTGTTTCGGGATGAAGTAATACATCATGCCCAGGAAGCCCGCAGTCAGGAAGAAGCCCACAGCGTTGTGGCCGTACCACCACTGGATCATGGCGTCTTGCACGCCCGACCAGACGATAACCGACTTCGAACCCCAGATGCTGACGGGGATGGTCATGTTGTTGACCAGGTGCAGCATCGCAACGGTGACTATGAACGCCAGATAGAACCAGTTGGCCACATAGATATGGGGTTCTTTCCGCTTGATGATCGTGCCCAGATAGACCGCCAGATAGGCAACCCAGACGATGGTTAGCCACAGATCGACATACCATTCAGGCTCGGCATATTCCTTAGACTGCGTTCCGCCCAAGACATAGCCGGTTGCGGCCAGCACGATGAACAGCTGATAACCCCAGAATACGAACCATGCGAGGTTACCGCCCCATAGGCGCGCAGCGCTGGTGCGCTGCACCACGTAGAACGAGGTTGCGATCAGCGCGTTACCGCCAAATGCAAAAATCACTGCCGATGTGTGCAAAGGCCGCAAACGTCCGAAATTCAAATACCCTTGAGCCCACTCGAAGTTGAGCACGGGAAAGGCCAGCTGGAAGGCGATGAAGGTGCCTGCCAGAAATCCAACCACGCCCCAGAAGGCCGTCGCGATCACGCCATAGCGGATCACGTCATCCATGTATTCCGCCGAACGGTCGACAAGAATATCTGGCTCATCGGTGTTTCGAAGCGTCCAGATGAACAAGCCGCCGGCGATGATCATCACCAGCAGCGCATGCACCTGATACGCCAAATCGCGTGCATAGTTGGTTCCGATCGCTGCGAATAGCGCGATCAGACCAAGCACGATCAGCTTGATGTAATTCGACATATTGCGTCCCTTTGCCGTGCTCCGCGCGTTATTGATTCTTTTACACGCGAAACCTATTTGACTGGCTGCCGTTCTGAAGCACGGCGGCTACTACTGCTTTGATCTGTATCAAGACAGTTCTGCGTTTTCTGTGACACGCATTGTAGAGGAAATAGGCCAACTGGTCACATGAGACCAAATGCCCGAAACAAGAGGTCAATATGGCGTACAAATCTCTTCTCACTGTCATGACCGAATCGCAGACAGCACCGGCTGCTCTCGCACAGATGGTCGCACTGGCGGAATCGCAGGATGCCCATGCCGAGGCGCTGTGTCTTGGCGTCGATCGCAGCCAAACCGGTTACTATTACGCCGGAGCCAACGCTCTGATCGTCCAAGAGACACTTGCGCGGGCCAACGCCGAAGCGCAGGAGTTGCTGACATTTGCCCAGGATTTTCTGGGCAAATCCGGCGTTCGCTGGTCCGCTGAACAAGGCGTGGCGCAGATAGCCGATATTGGCAGGCATGTCGCGCATCGGGCGCGCTTTTCAGACCTCGTTGTCTTGCCGCACCCTTACGGCAAGGATCGCGGGGCCGAAGCTGAACCCATTATCGAAGCCGCAATGTTTGAAGGACACTGCCCGGTTCTGGTGGTTCCAGAGGACACCCCGCCACTGAAAGAACCACTCAATGTGATGATCGCCTGGAATGAAAGCGTTGAAGCAATGTGTGCCATACGGCGCGCGCTGCCCTTCCTGAAACAGGCTGAACTGGTCCGAATCGTGGTTATCGATCCGCCACGCCACGGGCCAGACCGGTCAGATCCAGGCGGGATGCTGTCTCAGATGTTGGCCCGTCACGGGGTCAAATGCGAGATCGATGTGCTCAGCAAGACCATGACACGTGTGTCAGACATACTGAACCGTCATGCGTCAGACACAGAATCGGATATGATCGTGATGGGCGCCTACGGTCATTCGCGCTTCCGCGAGGCAATACTCGGCGGTGCGACCCGTAACATGCTGGAACAGTCATCCGTCCCCGTGTTCCTCGCGCACTGAACTGGGACTCGAAAAATCAAAAGCCGCCCAAGACGGCGGCTTTCGTTATGCTTTGCGGATAAGGCCGATCACAAACAACAGGATCACCGCCCCCAAGGTCGCGAATAGGATCGACGAAAAGATCCCTCCGCCCACCGAAAAGCCAAGTGCAGGAAAAATCATGCCTGCCAGGAACGCGCCTACGATTCCGACGATTATGTTGCCCAGCAGGCCGAATCCGCGGCCTTCCATGATCTTACCTGACAGCCATCCGGCGATTGCGCCGATAAGAATCATTGCCAAAACACTACTGAAAACCATGCCAAGCTCCTGAGTTGTTCAAAGCCGGGATCGAAAGATCGCGGTAACTGTGTCACGTCACAACGGACAGGGATCAGACCAGAAAGCCGCCATCCGAATCATCACCAGCCTCTTCCATGAGACGACCCAGATCAGGAATTGTTACGTGGCGCTTGCCTTCGAGCGTAATCACACCTTCCTTTTTCAGGGCCGAGATCTGACGGCTGACGGTTTCAAGCGTCAGACCAAGGTAATCCGCCATGGCCTCTCGGGTCAGGGGCAGGTCGAACACAATCGATCCCGTCAGGCCTTTCTGGCTGATCGACGCATCCCGACGCGCGATAATCGACAGCAGGCTGGCGATCTTCTCCCGCGCGGTCTTGCGTCCAAGCACCAGCATCCATTCACGGGCGGCGTCAAGCTCGTCCAATGTCATCTGCAACAGGCGATGCGCGATATGCGGTGTTGTTGCCATCAATTCTTCAAACGGCTTCTTACGGAAACAGCACATGACGACATCCGTGGTCGCCTGCACATCATAGGGCGCTGCCTCTCGCCCGGGGCGGCCGACAAAATCACTAGGCAGCAGCAAACCCACCATCTGGGTCCGGCCGTCTTCCATTGTTTGTGTCAATGACGCGATCCCGGCCACAACCGAGCCCACAAAATTCATCTGATCGCCGCACCAAATGATGGTCTGACCCGCCTCGAAACTGCGGTAATATTTAATGCTTTCAAGCTCTTCCAACTCATCGGCATCACAGCGGGCACAGACGGCTCGATGTCGGATCGGGCAGTCTTCGCAGTTGGAGTGATCAAACTGTGCTTTTACTGTCATGCGCGTTCCCACTTGATCTCCATCAAAGCAACCAAGCTGGCTGTCCCATAAGGGTATCGCCATGACAGTGAAACCACAATTGGCAAAGCTTGGACTTTTTGACGCGAAAGTACCGCGTTACACAAGCTACCCCACCGCCCCCCACTTTAGCAACGATGTGGGAGAGGACACGTTTGGCGACTGGATTTCGGGCATCAAACCCGGCAGCGCCATTTCCCTATACGTCCATGTTCCGTTCTGCCGCAGGCTGTGCTGGTTTTGTGCTTGCCGGACACAAGGAACCCAAACCGACAACCCGGTTATTGCCTATGTGGACGTTCTGAAAGCCGAGCTGGATCTGCTTGCAGCTCGCTTGCCCGAGGGTGTGGTGCTGTCGCGTCTGCACTGGGGTGGCGGCACGCCAACCTTGCTGAACGCGCAACTGATGCGCGAACTGGCTCAGCATATACTGGGTATTGTGCCGATGGGGCCTGATGCCGAATTCTCGGTCGAGATCGACCCGAACGAAATTGATGAGGCCCGTCTGGACGCGCTGGCCGACGCAGGTATGAACCGTGCCTCTATCGGAGTGCAGGATTTCGACGACGAAATCCAGAAAACCATCGGTCGCATTCAAAGCTACGACACTACGCGCGACGCCATCGATATGATCCGCGAGCGTGGCATCACCAGCCTGAATGCAGATATCCTATACGGTTTGCCACATCAGACCAAAGCGCGCATGACGGAAAGCGTGCAGAAATTGCTTTCGCTCAGCCCGGATCGCGTGGCGCTTTACGGCTATGCGCATGTACCCTGGATGGCCAAGCGCCAGCAGATGATCCCGTCGGACGCTCTGCCCACGCCTGAACAACGACTCGAGCTGTTCGAAACAGCCCGACGTTTGTTCCTGTGGGACAAATATGCCGAGATCGGCATCGATCACTTTGCCACGCAGGATGACGGCTTGACCCACGCGTTGCATGCTGGCCGTCTCAAGCGGAACTTTCAGGGCTATACCGACGATCAGGCCGACGTTCTGATCGGTGTCGGAGCCAGCTCAATCTCGCGCTTCCCGCAAGGCTACGCCCAGAACGCTCCGGCTACGTCGGCCCATACCAAAGCCATTCGCAACGGGCAGTTTTCAACCTCACGCGGACATCTGTTCAAAGGTCAGGACATTCTGCGTGCACGCCTGATTGAGGCGCTAATGTGCGATTTCAAGATCAACACGGCAGAAATTCTGCGGGATCACGATGTATCTGCCACTGAACTGGACGAGATGTATCGCGCTGCCAATACGTCTTTCGACGGGCTACTGCAGATCACCGAAGAAGGGCTTTTCGTGCCGCCCGAAGCGCGTGCGCTGATTCGAATGATCGCTCGTAGTTTTGATGCCTATGACCTCAGTAAAGCCGGGCACAGTTCGGCCATCTGATCTTTTTCTGCGGGCAGCATTTGGCCCGTGAAGCGCATAACACATCAGGGGCTTGACGCGCGCCTGCGGTTTTTCCCACACTCATACTGTAGGGTGAAGTTTCACTCTGCACCCTGAGGCGGGCAAATACAGACAATCCTTGTCGTCGCAAACGCGTCGGTCAGTCCCTTTCGTGCAGCCATTCTGCAACCTGAAAGAGGGACAACACTCATGCGCGTTTTCACCGTCCTCGGGCCCAGCCAATCGGGCAAGTCTACCCTGGTCGAGGCCATCAGCCGCCTCGACGGGCGCCCCACCACATTCGATGTTTCCGGAACCGTGCACTTGCACGGTTTTTCTTACTTGGACGAGCCATGGTGCGCGATCGACGTTGATGGGGGCGGCGATGCGCTGGCCTATGTCGGGCCTGCAATGGCCATTTCGGACGCGGCCGTCGTGGTTGTACCCCCCGATCCCAATGCCGCCGTTCTGTGCGCGCCTTACCTGCGACTGGCGGAAGAAGCAGGCATCCCCTGCTTTCTGTTCATCAACCGGATGGATAGCCCCAATGGCCGTATCCGTGACATCATCGCAGCCCTGCAAACATACTGCACCCATCACATCGCCCTGCGTCAGGTGCCGATCCGCGAAGGAGACACGATCATCGGTGCGGTCGATCTGATTTCGGAACGGGCCTGGAAGTATCAGGAAGGCCAACCCTCGGCCCTGATCGAACTGCCTCAATCCGTCGAAGACCGCGAACAGGAAGCCCGGACTGAGCTGCTGGAAACCCTGTCTGATTTCGACGACCATCTGTTGGAACAGCTGATCGAAGACAAACAGCCGCCAAGTGGCGAGGTTTATGATCTGGCCGCGCAAGTCCTGCAAAATCACCAGTTGATTCCTGCGTGTCTGGGGGCCGCGAGCCACGGCAACGGATTGACCCGTCTGATGAAAGCACTGCGGCACGAAGCACCTGAGTTTAATATCGCCGCCGGGCGGGACGAAGCCGAGGACAGTGCCCGTGCCATTGCCGGTTTTGCTGACGTCAAAAAGCACATCGGAAAGATCGTGGTTTTGCGAGGCCTCGGGGATGGCGTGAAAGCGCACGAGGTTTTGGGGGGCGAGACCGTCGGAAACCTGACAACGCTGGATGCCAAGACCCAAATCGCCACACTGGAAGCTGGGCAGATTGGCCTGGCGGTGAAATCCGATCACCTTAACCCTGGCTATATTTACGATAGCAATTCAGCGACGGAATTGCCGGAATGGGCGGCCTCACACCCGGTCGCGCATCGGCAGATCGTCTCACCTGCGCATGAGCGGGACGATGTGCGCCTGTCCAACGCCATGAGCCGTCTGGCCGAGATCGACCCCGGCCTGCACTTGCAGCAGGACGAGCTGAGCGGTCATTTGATCCTTGGATCACAGGGGCCGCAACATATGCGCCGGGTGACAGCCAAGCTGGCCCAGGACTTTGGAATCGAGATCGAAGCGGACCAGGTCGAAACCGCCTATCGCGAAACCATTCGAACACCTGTCGAGTATCGCCACCGTCATCGCAAACAATCCGGTGGGGCCGGGCAGTTCGCGGATGTGGTGATCTCGGTTGCGCCTCTTCCGCGCGGATCGGGGTTCCAGTTCGAAGAGGTGGTCAAGGGCGGTGCGGTGCCCAAGAACTACATCCCCTCCGTCGAACACGGTGCCAAGGACGCGCTGGAACAAGGCCCCGAAGGCTTTCCAGTGGTCGATGTGAAAGTCACCCTGAGCGACGGTAAACACCATAACGTGGACAGTTCGGATTACGCCTTCCGTACCGCAGGTAAGAATGCCGTACGCGAAGCGCTGCCTCAGGCCAAACCGGTGGTCCTGCAACCGATCCTGACCGCTGAAATTCACCTGCCATCCGATTTTGTGGGCGATCTCGTGCCAACAATCAGCTCGCTACAAGGGCAGGTTCTGGGATTTGAAGGCAATCCCAACGCATCAGGCTGGGAAATCTTCAATGCTCAGATTCCTGCCGTTTCCGAGGATGAACTGCATCGCACGCTCGCCAGTGCCACGCGAGGAACCGGATGGGTGAAGCTGAACTTTGACCACTATGAAGAGCTCCGTGGGCCAGTGCCGAAAGCCGCGACCAAAGAAAAGGCAAGCGCGTAAAGGGCTGAAGAAGGCGGGCTGGTCTCAGCCCGCCGCCGCAATCAGTTCGCGGGTATAGTCGGTCTGGGCATTTTCGAACAAATCCTCTGCCGTGCCCATTTCGACCACATCTCCGTTTCGCATGACGATCACATTGTGCGACATCGCCCGTACCACTTTCAGGTCATGGCTGATGAACAGGTATGCCAGTCCGTATTTCTTTTGCAAATCGCGCAGCAGATCGACGATCTGAACCTGAACCGTCATGTCCAACGCGCTGGTCGGTTCGTCCAACACCAGCAGCTTTGGTCGCAAAACCATCGCACGTGCAATAGCGATGCGCTGGCGCTGACCACCTGAAAACTCGTGCGGATATCGGTCCATTGCCGCGGGATCCAACCCCACTTCGGTCATCACCTCAGCAACCAGTTCACGCGGCGCGCGATGAGGGTCAATGTTGTGAATTGCCAGACCTTCCGCGATGATCTGCTGACAGGTCATGCGCGGGCTGAGACTGCCGAACGGGTCCTGAAACACAATCTGCATGTCTTTGCGCAAGCGGCGCAGCTCTTTCGTGGACCATCTTCGCACATCCTGATCACGGAAGGTGATGGCTCCTTCGGACGCGATGAGCCGCATGATCGCCAGTGCCAGCGTGGTCTTTCCCGAGCCGCTTTCGCCGACAATCCCCAGAGTCTCTCCCGCGCGTACGCTGAGCGTGGCGTCATTGACCGCCTGCACATAGCCAACTGTACGCTTCAGAAATCCGCGCTGGATCGGGAACCAGACCTTTAAGTGATCAGTGCGCGCAACCTCTTCCGCGTCTGAAGCAACTGGTTCGGGCTGGCCCGAAGGTTCCGCCGCCAAAAGTTTGCGGGTATAGGGATGCTGTGGGTTGTCAAAGATGTCCTGCGTCACGCCGGTTTCGACAATCTCACCATCCTTCATCACACAGACCCGGTCAGCGATCCGGCGCACGATGCCCAGGTCATGGGTGATGAACAGCATCCCCATGTTTTCGGATCTCTGCAATTCGGCCAGCAATTCGAGAATCTGCGCCTGAATGGTGACGTCCAGCGCAGTCGTCGGTTCATCGGCGATCAGAATGTCCGGCTTGTTGGCCAGCGCCATAGCGATCATCACCCGCTGCCGCTGTCCGCCCGACAGCTGGTGCGGATAGCTGTCCAACCTGTCCTCGGGGTCGCGGATACCAACCTTGTTCAGCAGCTCCAAAACCCGACCACGCGCCGCGTCACCGGCAACACCCTGATGCAGGGCCAGGGATTCAGCCATCTGTTTCTGAATGGTGTGCAACGGGTTCAGCGAGGTCATCGGCTCCTGAAAGATAAAGCTGATGTCGTTGCCCCTCACATCCATCAGGTGCTGTTCTGAGGCGCCGATCATCTCTTGTCCGTCGTAGGTCACAGACCCTTCGACCAGTGCGCTGTCACCCAGCAGTGAAACGGTCGACAAAGCCGTCACGGATTTCCCTGACCCGGACTCGCCCACCAACGCAACGGTTTCACCCCGATCCACGGTAAAGGACACGCCTTTGACAGCAGCGCTGACCTGACCGTCCTGCCGGAACGAGACCTTGAGGTTGTTCACATCCAGCAAGCTCATGAGAAGGTCTTTCTAGGATCAAACGCATCCCGCACGCCTTCGAAAATGAAGACCAGCAGCGACAGCATGATGGCAAAGGTGAAGAAGGCTGTGAAAGCCAGCCACGGGGCTTGCAGGTTTTGTTTGGCCTGCAAGGTCAGTTCCCCCAGCGACGGGGCCGAGGATGGCAAGCCAAAACCCAGATAGTCGAGCGAGGCGAGACCGCCGATTGTTCCTGTAACAATGAACGGCATGAAGGTCAGCGTGGCGACCATCGCGTTGGGCAGCATATGGCGAAACATGATCGTCATGTTACTCACGCCCAGCGCCCGCGCGGCGCGAACATATTCGAGGTTCCGGGCCCTTAGAAATTCGGCACGCACAACGCCCACCAACCCGGTCCAACTGAACAGGATCATCAATGCAACCAGCAGCCAGAAACCTCGGCCCAGAACCGCGAACATAATGATGATGACATAAAGCGATGGGGTCGCTGACCAGATCTCGATGATCCGCTGAAAAATCAAGTCAAGCCAACCGCCAAAGAACCCCTGCAGGGCCCCGGCGAAAATACCGATCAGACTGGCGGCACCTGTGACAATCAGAGTGAACAGGATCGACAGGCGAAAGCCGTAAATCACCCGGGCCAGTACATCGCGTTTGGTGTCATCGGTGCCCAGCAGGTTCTGACCGTTGGGCGGCAAGGGTGCGGCACCTGGTCGGTCTACCGAAGTGTTGAAGGAATATGGGATCAGCGGCCAAAGCGACCAGCCGCGCTCGAATCCTTCCGCCTGGAAAGTTCCGGCGTCAATCTTTTCGATGATGCCTTCGGGATCGTCGAAACACTCTTCCAGGCCGCCGCTGTCGATCAGGCATTGAACTTCAGGATCGCGATAGATCGCCTCGGTCTGGAAGTCCCCACCAAATTCGGTTTCAGCATAGAAGTTGAAGATCGGCGCATAAAACTCACCCCGGTACTTCACGAGGATGGGTTTGTCATTTGCTATGAACTCGGCGCACAGAGACAGGCCAAACAGTACCGAAAAGATGATGAGTGACCAGAAAGCGCGCCTGTTGCGGCAAAAGTTGTTCCAGCGACGCTGATTCAGAGGGGACAGTGCCATTTACCCCTCCCGCTTTTCGAAGTCGATGCGCGGATCGACCAGCACATACATAAGATCGCTGATGATGCCGACGACCAGCCCCATCAGGCCAAAGATGAACAGTGTGCCGAAGATCACCGGGTAATCGCGCGCCACGGCAGCCTCAAAACCCAGACGGCCCAAACCGTCGAGCGAGAAAATCGTCTCGATAATGATCGACCCACCAAAGAACACGCCGATGAAAACAGCCGGAAAACCGGCGATCACGATCAGCATCGCATTACGGAACACATGACCATAGAGAACCTTGCTTTCACTCAGGCCCTTGGCTCGAGCCGTCATGACATATTGTTTTTTGATTTCATCCAGAAACGAGTTCTTGGTCAGCAGTGTCAGCGTCGCAAAGGCCGAGATTGTCAGCGCAATTGTCGGCAACGCAATGTGCCAGAAGTAATCCGCGATCTTGCCGAAGAAACTCAGGCTGTCCCAGTTATCCGAAGTCAGACCGCGCAGCGGGAAGATTTGCCAATACGATCCACCAGCGAACAGCACCAGCAGCAAAATGGCAAACAAGAAGCCCGGGATCGCGTAAGCCACAATGATCATCCCGCTGGTCCAGGTATCGAACCGCGAGCCGTCCTTGACCGCTTTGCGAATGCCCAATGGGATCGAAACCAAATAGGCAATCAACGTTGACCACAAGCCCAGCGAAATCGAAACCGGCATCTTTTCAAGCACCAGATCAATCACGCTGATCGAACGGAAATAGCTTTGCCCGAAATCCAGTGTCAGATAGTTACCCATCATGATCACGAACCGCTCCAGCGGCGGTTTGTCAAAACCGAATTCCTTTTCAAGTTCAGCAATGAACTCGGGCGGCAAGCCCCGCGCGCCGACGTATTTGTCGTCGAAAACGCCGCCTCCCGGTTCAGAACCAGCGCCAGCATCACCCCCACCCGCAAATCCTGCAAAGACGTCACCCTGCCCTTCGATCTGCGCGATTATCTGTTCGACCGGTCCACCCGGCACGAATTGTACCAGCGTGAAGTTGACGATCATGATACCCAAAAGGGTTGGAATGATCAGCAACAAGCGTCTTAGAATATAGGCGCCCATGTTATCGCAGTGCACCTTTCGCCTTCAAATCGGCCTCTTTTTCCGGATTGATCCACCACAAATCCAGATGGCCCAGCGAATAGGGTGGCAGGTTTTCTGGGTATTCGTACATATCGTAATATGCCGTCCAATAGTCAGCGATGTATCCTACGGGAACTACGAAGAACTCATACCGCAGGGCGCGATCCAACGCCATCAGTGCTGTGTCCTGATCCGCCTGATTGTCGGTTTCAAAAGATGCTTCGATGATTGCGTCAACCAGGGGGCTAGCCAACCCGGCTGGATTAAAGAGGCTGAATGCAGCTTCTTCCGATCCATACATCTGGCTTAACCCGCCACCGGTGGACAGGAATGACCCGTAACGTGTGGAGTAGACCATATCGTAATCCCGCTCGCGGCTGCGCAGAGTGTACTGCGCCGGGTCAACCTTTTCAGCCGAAGCATCCACACCAATAGACTGCAAGTTCTGAACATAGGTTTCGATCATGGTGGCGGTCGATGTCGGCAGATTTGAAGGATACGGAATATTTAGCTTCAGTGTCTGTCCTTCGGCATTGCGTCGCACATTGCCATCGCCAACAGGCCAACCGGCCTCGTCCAGAATTTTCGCTGCTTTGCGAAGATTTCTCCGATCGTTCAGACGTGCAGGGTTTGACTCGTGCGTTAAAACAGCAGGCTCTGTCAGTAGGTCTTCGGGTACAACGTCACCCAACGCTTGCAAAAACGCCAGTTCATCGCCTTCGGGCAGATCTATTGCTGCAAGCGGGGTACCTTGAATAAAGGAATCGCGCGGCGAATTCAGACCGAACAACAGAGACTCGTTTGCCCATTCAAAATTGAAGGCCAGAGCAAGGGCTTTACGGACGTTCTTGTCTGCCAACTGCGGTTTTCCGAGATTGAAAACAAAACCCGAGGGGGTCGGTGGGCTGCCATCCGCGATCTCATCACGAACGACCGATCCTTCGCTCAGCTTCGGGAAATCATACCCCGTCGCCCAAAGCTTGGGGTCGTTCTCGATACGCAGCGTGTACTCACCAGCTTTAAAACCTTCGAACGCCGCCGTCTGATCAGCAAAATACTCGACGCGGATTGTGTCGAAATTATTCCGACCAACATTGAACGGCAAATCCTTGCCCCAATAATCATCGCGGCGCTTGTAAACGATCCGACGATTTATGTCGTAACTGTCAAGCTTATAAGGGCCTGATCCAACCGCTACTTCCAGGCGAGGCTCATCCAGGCGTCTAGACTCATCCGCTTCGAACCACGCTTTGGAAAATACGGGGGTCGCGCCGACCGTTTCGATCAGGCTGCGACGGGTTACTTCGGGGTTAAACGAGAACTTGACGGAATGTTCATCCAGCGCTTCAGCCCCAGTCACCATGCGACCTACGGCCTGCGCGTAAGAGGGCAAGCCCTGTTCGATGAACAGGCGGTGGCTATAGACGACATCTTCCGCCGTTACCGGAGTGCCATCCCAAAAGGTTGCTTCGGGCCGTAAGTGGAAGATGACGTAGTTGCGCCCTTCGTCATATTCCAGGCTTTCTGCCAATACTCCGTAATATTGCCCGACGCTGTCATCCGAACTTTCAAAAAGGCGATCGTATTGCAGCGTCGTCAATGCGCCAGCGCGCCCTTTTCGGGAATAGGGATTGAGAGAATCGAACGTGCCCGAGGCCGCCAAGGAAAGCTCGCCGCCTTTGGGCGCATCCGGATTCACGTAGTTCAGGTGCGTGTAATCAGCGGGATAATCCAGATTGCCGAAATACGAGTACCCGTGACTGCTGGTGACACCCTCATCCGAAGCCTGTACGAATTGCGGAGCGATCAAAGCAGTGCAAAGCCCCAATATGCCAGCCCAGGGCCGTAACTTCAGATCACGTGCAGCGGGCATCAGGGATATCATGTGGCTCGTCCTTTGGGTCATGGGCATCTTAAATGTCGTAACAGCTAGCTAAATTGCCAACACTGACAAATTCAAGTTTAGAACGCGTGAGCGCTTTGTGAAGTTTCCTTCAGACAAAAAAAGCCGCTGCGTATGGCAGCGGCTTTCGAATTCTTTGATCTGTCAGGCAATCAGTTGCCGATTGTCTGCAGGTAAGCGATCAGGTCTGCACGGTCCTGCGGCTTTTTCAGACCGGCAAAACTCATCGATGTGCCCGAGATATAGGCACTTGGGCGCTCAATGAACGCATCCAGCGCTTCAGGCGTCCAATTGCCGCCATGCGCCTGCATGCTGGCCGAATAACCGGTGAAACCGTTGGCCGAGGCGACCGGGCGATCAACAACGCCGTACAGGTAAGGGCCGGTTCCATTTGCGCCGTCTTCCAGCTTGTGGCACGCGGTGCACTTGCGGAATACTTTAGCGCCTTTCTCAACGTCAGCGGCGGCCAGCAGGTCTTCGAAGACCACTTCTTCGCCGTCGGCGCTTTCGCCCGAGCTTTCGGTTTCGATAATGTAGGCGGCCTCAGCCGAGCCATGGCCACCGGAAGAATAGAGGACGGTTGCCCCCCATTTGGCCAGAAGCAGCACCAGGAAAGTGCCGAACAGGCCTGCGGCGGCCTTGGTAACTGTCATCGTGTCGAACATTGATCGCGTGTCCATTTCAGCTGTCTGGGCTGCTGTCTAAGGCTTCCCCTTGCGAGAGGCAAGGTATAGACACCGCGACGAAACGACAAAATCGCGAACTTGTTGCATGGAATCGACCAAATGACCAATCGCATTGCTTTTCAGGGCGAACCCGGCGCCTACAGTCACGAAGCCTGCCGCAACGCTCGGCCCGATATGGAAGCCCTGCCCTGCCGCACATTCGAAGATGTGATCGAATCGGTTCGTTCCGGTGCCGCGGATCTGGCGATGCTTCCAGTCGAAAACACAACCTACGGCCGGGTTGCCGATATTCATCGTCTGTTGCCCCATAGCGGGTTGCATGTCATCGACGAGGCATTCGTGCGGGTGCATATCAACCTGTTGGCTGTCCCAGGCGCAAAACTGGAAGACGTCACCGAGGCCCATTCCCATCTGGTGCTGCTGCCGCAATGCGCCGGTTTTCTGAAACAGCATGGCATACGCGGACGCGTCAGCCCGGATAACGCGCGCGCCGCGCGCGAGGTGGCCGAGGTAGGCGACCCCCACTCTGCTGCGTTGGCCAGCGAACTGGCGGGTGAGATTTACAATCTGAATGTTCTGGCCCGCCATATCGAGGACAGTGACGACAACACGACCCGTTTCCTTGTGATGTCTCGCCAGTCCGATCTGTCACGTCGCGGCGAACACGGCATGATCACCAGCTTTGTGTTTCAGGTCCGCAATATCCCTGCGGCGCTGTATAAGGCGATGGGCGGCTTTGCCACCAACGGGATCAACATGACCAAGCTGGAAAGCTATATGGTCGACGGATCCTTCACCGCGACACAGTTCTACGCAGACATAGTCGGGCACCCTGACGACCGAAATGTTCAACTGGCCATGGATGAGTTAGAGCATTTCACAACCAATGTTGAAATCCTGGGCGTCTACCCGGCAGCGCAACCGCGCGGCTAGGGTTCTATTCCTTCGATCGGGCAAATTCAGACTGGCGCAGGTTGCTGCGCCACACCTGAAGGATCGTTTGTACATTAAACTCGACACCTACAGTTGAGTTTATTTCCATATCGTAGACCCTTCCGGCATGGATTTCAGAGTGATCCTGCGCTGCGCTTCCAATTGGACGATCACCGCGCAAACGCTCACGTGCGTTTAACTCCGCGACCGGACAGCGAACTGCAACAAAAAGCACGTCGAAAGGTCGAAGCAGCCTGTGCAGATCTTCGACCCAACCCGGGGTGTCCAAAATGTGTTCCACGATCAGATTGTTGCCCGCTGCAGCATATCCCGCCAGCGACTGATGAAATCCGTCAAAAACCGCAGATCTGTCAGCGCGCCAATCAAACTCTTTGTTGCGGTATCGAGTCAGCGGCAAAACCCCGGACTCGCGCAGATGATCAATGGAAATGTGCCAGAACGGCAGTTCGATCCTCTGCTGCAAGGCCCGCGCTATGGTCGATTTTCCGCTGCTCGATGCGCCGTGCAGAAAGATGATGTGCGACATCCGGGCCTCTTCCGCTTAATCAACACAAGAAACAGAGTAACAGTATTCTCTATGCCCCATGCAGATGACGCTGTTCCAACTCACGCGCAAATTCACTCAGCCGGGATTGCAGCTGATTGCGAAACCGGGACTGGCCCAACTTCACCGATTGCAGCAACAGGCGCGCAGGCAAAGTCTTGGCGGCCAGCGACATCTCAAGGCTCAGGCGCGTTCTACGTGGCGACAGGGCTAGAAAATCCACACTCGTCAGACCGGTCATGCCCTTGCTGCTGGCTTCAAAACGCATTTGCGAAGGCCGGTCGTAATCTGTCATCACCACTGACATCTCGCGCAATTTGCCGCGCAGCTTGAACTCTGTCTGCCATTCAGTTCCCGCAGCAAAGATCGCCTCCGAATCCGAGCGCCTTACGTCGATTCCCCGACGCATTACCATACGTTCGAACCGCTCGAAATCCGACACCATATCGAACACCGCGTTAATTGGGGCTTCGATATCCTCTCGCGCTAAAAACTGCATGATACCCTTTGAAGATTATGGCCGCTCCTATATTTCGTTAGTCCAACGTATCCGCAAGCCAGTTCTCAAGAAGAAAATGGGCGATTGCACCTTTTCGGGCGGGCAGCAGGTTTGGATGGTCCCCGGCAAATGCCTGCATCATCTCGGATTTACTTACCCACATGGCCTCTTCAATCTCGACGGGATCAATCACGATGTCACGCGACAACGCCTCTCCCGCGCAGCCAAACATCAACGAAGCCGGGAATGGCCAGGGCTGACTGGACAGATAGGAAACGTCCCCGACGGGCACGCCCGCCTCTTCCATCACCTCGCGGCGCACGGCGGCTTCAAGGGTTTCTCCGGGCTCGACAAAGCCCGCCAACAACGAAAACATACCCTCGGGCCAACCCGGAGACCGCCCCATCAGCACACTGTCCCCATGCGTGATCAGCATGATCACAACCGGGTCGGTGCGCGGGAAATGTTGCCCGCCGCATGACGGACAACTGCGTTGCCAACCGCCTTGCGATATCTCACTGGCAGCACCGCAGCGGGCACAAAATCGATGCGTTTCGTGCCAGCCGATAACGGCTTTGGCCGTCGCGGCCAGTTCGGCATCCCGCGCCGACAATCGCGTCATGATCCGGCGCAATTCGGCGAACACATACCCGTCCGGCAAATCCGGGTGCTGCTGTTCAGACTTGTCTACGAACTCGCCCAGTCCGGTCAGGTCCAGACCTTCTGCTGTCCAGGCCGAGATATCCACCGCAAAAAAAGGCGCATCTTCGGCGGTCATACCCAAAAAGACCGGGACCTCAGCTATCCCACCGGGCCCGCCGCTGACCAGCGGATGCGTCATCGGCAGTACAGCAAGCTGATCCAGCCCGTCGCCTGCAACCAGGATTTTCCCCCGCCACACCATCATGCACTGTGCGGTCGGGTTGCGCATCGCTTCGGCAAGTGATTCGGCATTCCCGCGCAAATGGGCGGCCCGATCCAGGCCCGAGCCGCCAAACGTCACCTGCTCTGCGTTTTTCATTGGATGTCCTTCTGGTCCTGCGCACAGGGCTGCCATGTCTGTGCCCGTGTTGCAATCGCAATTCCGGCTCTTGCAACACGTGAGACTGCCGCCGAAAAGCCGCATGGTAGCCTCGGAAAAATCATTTAAGTTACGCCCTGTACCATTTGATCAATTACCTTAGTCAAAAGCAGACTTTTTAAAGTGAAGCAAAACCCATCGACTCAGATACGCCCCGCAAAGGACTGCGGACGCGTACGCATTCTGGCCACGACCGACCTGCATATGCATCTGACAGGTTTTGACTATTACACAGACACACCGGACCCGACGCTTGGACTGACGCGTACCGCCAGCCTGATCCGTGCCGCTCGCCAGGAAGCCAGTGATGCGTTGGTTCTGTTGGTGGACAATGGGGACGCGATACAGGGAACTCCACTGGGCGAGTGGGCAGCCCGGAACGACACGCCGCATCCCTTGATGCAAGCCTTCACAAAGCTGGATTATGACGCCGTGGGTCTTGGCAACCATGATTTTGGGTTCGGGTTACCAACATTGGACAATATCCTCTCGCAAGCCCCGTGCCCGGTTCTGTGCAGCAACCTGCATCGTTTGGACGGTCAGCAAACGTGGCAGAGGTATACGATACTGGACCGCACCGTACCTGTGGGTGACCTAAACATACCCCTTCGTATCGGCCTGATTTCCGTTCTTCCGCCGCAGACAACGTGCTGGGAAGAGCATCACCTGAACGGAACGGTCATAGCCGAAGACATCCTAACCACCGCCCGCGAGCTGACAGAGCTTTTGCGCGCCAAAGGGTGTGATCTGATCGTGATGCTTGCCCATTCGGGGCTGGGCCAATCAGAGGCTGCAGAAGGTATGGAGAATGCCGTCATCCCTTTGGCCGCCATCGACGGAATCGACGCCATTGTTGCCGGGCACACGCATCTGACCCTTCCAAGTCGCGCCAATGCCAACACCTCGTATCTCAATCAAACAAAAGGGTTGGTGCACGGGACACCGGTTGTCATGGCCGGTTCTGCCGGTTCTTACCTTGGCGTAATAGACCTAGTTGTCGCTCCGCGGCCGGATGCCGGGTTCAGCATTGCAGAGTGTCGCGCAGAACTGCGCCCGTTTCTTGTGGCCGGCGCGGCAGTTGACGAAGATCAGGACATGGTGCGCCTGCTCGCCGATGCCCATCGTCAGACCCGTGACGCAGTAGCCAAACCTGTCGCGCAAGTGTCAGACGCCATGCATAGCTATTTCAGCTTCTGCCTGCCAGATCGCGGGCTGGCTCTGGCTGCCGCTGCTCAGGCCTCTGCAGTGCGCCCTTTCTTGCACGGTTCCGCGTTGGAAGAGTTACCGCTTCTGTCAGCCGTTGCACCGGCCAAAAGCGGCGGACGCGCTGGCCCCCGACATTATACAAATGTACCGGCGGGGCAAATATGCCTTCGCCATGTTGCCGACCTGTATCCGTATAGCAATGAGTTGCGGGCGATCCAGATCAATGGTGCAGAATTGCTGGATTGGCTTGAAATGTCGGCAAGCGTGTTCAACCAGCTTGCGCCCGATTTCGAAACGGATCTGATCAACCCCGAGCGGGCCGGATATAATTTCGACGTCATCTTTGGACTGTCCTATCAAATCGATCTGTCGCAACCTGCACGTTTCGACGTCGAAGGACGGGTGATCGACCCAGACAACAGGCGGGTTCGTGATCTGCAAATTGGTGGCCAATCCGTTCCTCCCACACAAAGGTTTGTACTGGCTTGCAACAATTATCGCACCAGCGGAGGGGGGCATTTTCCTGCGGCATCCGCAGCCCAGCATATCAATCTGCCGCCTCTCGATATCAAGGACCTGGTGCGGGATTATCTGTCTGATCGCCTTCCTCCCGATCCAATAACACGGCACCCCTATCCGTTTACATTGGCAGCCCAAGCGGGCACAAAAACCGTACTTCGAACAGGTCCGGGTGCCCTTAAACACATTGATGAATTGCTCAAGTTCGATCCCAAGGTGCTCAGCCCAGATAACACAGGATTCGAGCGTATCCATCTGACGTTCTGACGGGTTGTCTTTTTCCTCTGCCTTCCCTATATCCAGAGTCGAGAGGTTGGCGCGGGCGAGCGCCTCGCCAACCTGGTCAGGTCCGGAAGGAAGCAGCCACAACGAGCCCCGCTTGGGTCGATGTCCAACCTCTCACTTCATGAACGTTAGCCGCAGGAGGGCTTTATGATTGTAACAAAAACCCTTCGGGCAGCACGGTTCTGATCTCACAATACCAGCCGACTGCCTGAACACATGACCCGGGGATGCGCGATCGCCATCCGTTGGGATTGCTGTTTCTGACAACAGGCAGACCAATGCATTCTTCTCTTTCGGACCTGGGATGGTCCTCTCATTTTGCCGCGCAACACGCGGCTCATCCTTCGTGCACGCCTTTTCGCATCGCTTCTGTTCATCGGGACCGCCTGATCGGGCTGAACCCAGAGGGCGAATTTCAACTGCTGACCCCTGATCAATCGACCGGTAGCTATGCCGTCGGAGACTGGGTTCTCACTGACAACGACAAACGCGTTCACCATCTGCTCGACCGGCGCAGCCTACTGCAACGACGAGCTGCAGGTACAGGTGCTGCGACGCAACTGATCGCAGCCAATGTCGATGTGCTGTTCATCGTCAGTTCGTGCAACGCAGATTTCAACCCGCCCCGGCTAGAGCGTTATCTGGCGCTTGCGCATCAAGCAGGATGTTACCCAGTCATTGTCCTGACAAAGGCTGACAAATCTAATGACCCCAAGCGTTTCTCAGGACAGGTGCAGGCCCTGGACCCGTATCTGACAGTTCTGGCAATCAACGCACTGGACCCAGCGGAAATTGAAACGGTTCTGTCCTGGTGTCCTAAAGGCCAGACGGGCGCGCTGGTTGGGTCGTCAGGTGTTGGCAAGACGACACTGTCCAACGCCTTGACCGATCAAGATCTTGCCACGTCAGGTATTCGAGAGGACGACGCTCGCGGTCGGCACACAACTACGGCACGCGCATTACATCGGATGCGCAACGGCGGCTGGCTGATCGACACGCCTGGAATGCGCGCTTTGCGCTTGCTGGACGCTCAGGACGGTATCGACGAAGTTTTTTCAGACCTCACCGAACTTGGCCTGAACTGCCGCTTTTCAGATTGTCAGCACGACTCCGAGCCAGGCTGCGCGGTACAGCAGGCAATCAACCAAGGCGTGCTTGATCCTGCCCGCTTGGATCGTTGGCGAAAACTTCGGCGCGAAGATCAGCGCAACTCGGAAACTGTCGCCCAATCCCGGGCGCGGGACAAAGCGTTTGGTAAGATGGTGCGGGGTGTCATGCAGGAACAAAAACTGCGCAAAGGGCGATAGCTGGAAGGTGTACGTCAATTCGTGTGCCGCGCCTGGTCAAGCGATCAGGCGCGGCCATACTGCCGCATTGCGCCGGGCAAATGCTCCGATATGGCCAATCTCCGGCAATCCGAAATCATCAGACCTAAGCAGGTGCCGCTTAGCCTCGGTGCCATAAAGGTCGGCAAGCCGCCAGACCGCTTCTGGCGGGACCATCTGGTCGTCTTCGAAAGTGAACAAGTCCACGGGTGTACGAGAGCCGTCCCAACGCGTCTCCGGAAGGTATTGTCCGATTTCAGGCACATAACTCAAAGGTGCCGTGCACCATTTGCGCCATTGCCAGTAGACCGAGGCCGGCAAGTCCGCGCCAAACCCGATTGCCTTTCCCGGCAGATAGCCCAGCGCTTTTACCAGCAATGGCGCGTGCCCATACCAGAACACACCGGCCAATCCTCGATAAGGCCACGGGTGATCGCTCAGGGTCACAAGCCCCGAACACACGGAAATCATTCGATCGATCAGATCAATATCCGGCTGAACCGGCCCCAGCATCGCACCTACCGAATGACCAATTGTCCACTGCTGCGCATCAGGATAGCGCATGCGCATTTCCGTCCGCGCCGCTGGCATGTCGATCAAAGCCCAATCCGCCATTGTCGCACGCGCATCCTTCATACGGCCGGTCAGAGAATGCCCGAAATCCCGATAGTCATAAGTCAGGCACGCCATGCCTCGCTCTGCAGCCAGCCAACGTGCGAAGTGGCGATAATAGTCGCGCGGCACACCTGTTGCGCTGTTCAGAACAACCACGGTCTCGGGTTCTGTGATCGGTCGGTACAGCCGCGCTGATAAGGTCGTCGACCCGGACGGAAAGAGGAAATCTTCGGTCAAAACCGCCTGCTCTGTGTCCAACATGATCCCTGACCTTGCGCTGAAAATTGACTTGCTTACCTTCAATGGTGAAAACTCTACGCGGGAACTTTCCACCCATCCAGCATGACCAAACGTCGGGCGAAAAGATCAGCTTGACTCGGCACCGGGTCAGACGCTAGCGGTTGTGTGATGGTTCCTGTCCCCCACAAGGGGTCGGGATGAAAAGGGAACACGGTGCGGTTCAGCCTGGTCATTCGGGCGCAAACCAAATCCGCGACTGCCCCCGCAACTGTAAGCGGTGAGCAATGCCAAAACACCACTGGCCCCTGGGGCTGGGAAGGTCGGCAAAGCCAAGACCCGCAAGTCAGGAGACCTGCCATCGGAATTGAAACCGAAACTCGGGCGGGGTGTCCGGGCAGGTCCTGACTGCACTTTGCCGTCCCACCTGACCCGATCTTCCTGTCCAACACGCGCGGAGGGCGCAGGATGATCTGGAAGACAAAGACACATGAATACAGCGCAACAGTATGTCAGCGGACAGGCAAAACCTGCCCTGCCTTGGCGCGACTTGCGCGCTCGGTTTCCGAGGCTATGACTCAGGCCACAGCGGCCACAGGCGACGAATTCGAGTTTGATGGCGGCAGTGAATTGGCGCATTGCGCGGAAGGGTGCCACGCAACCGTTCGAGCTCAATCAGACAGAATTCGCATCTTTTGCGGCACACAGTCTGAAGTTCAGCCCGAGGACCTGAACGCGTACGCCGATCTGATCTTTGGGAATACGTTCACCACCTTGCCATCCGGCCTCATTGCAGACCCACCCTGCGCGATGATCGAGGTTGTAACGCTGCGGCCCCGCAAACCCGTGCACGCGCCTGAACATCTTTCGGCCTAAGACTACACGACCTGAGTCTGAAATTCCCGTGCCGCCCAGGCCAGTTGGGCATCTGTTTCCACTGCACAGGGACGCAACACCCGCAAACGCTCAAGGGCCTTGTCTGCCCGCTCGCCGCATTCGACCATCAGCCTCAGGACAACCATCCCCGACCTGCCGCAGCCGCCCCGACAATGCACCAGCACCCGGCCTCCTCCAGCCAGGGCGTGCCGGGCGGCGGCGCTGACGCCGGGCCATGCCTCTTCAACTGCTGCAGTAGGTGCACCAAAGTCTTCGATCGGCAGATGCACCCACCGGCTCGCGCGGCTTTGGATATCGCTGCCGAAATCCTGCGCCCCATGCTGAAGCAGCTCGACATCCGTTGTCATTGAAACAACAAGCCCCGGCTTCCATGCCGCAATCGTTTCAAGATCACCCCCGTAATCACCACCGCGTCCGGGCATCGACGTCAGGGCAAGCGTTCCCCCTGCGACTTGCAAAGCATAGATAACCAGCTGCGACATGAACCTGTGTCCTCCACCCAGAACTCGTTACAAATATGAGTCTTTAAATCTGTTGGAACAGCTTAGTGCGAAACCGGCCGGTTTCTAAATCAAAAATCATCGCGCCATGCTGTGGACGTAAACGACAGCGGCCACTACGCTGTGCCGAAGCCCCGAATCCGACCGAGAAAACATGACCGACACTCCCAGCCCCGCCTATCAGGTTCTCGCCCGCAAATATCGCCCGGAAACCTTTGCCGATCTGGTGGGCCAGGATGCCATGGTGCGCACCCTGAAAAACGCATTCGAAGCGGACCGGATTGCGCAGGCTTTCATCATGACCGGCATTCGCGGCACCGGTAAAACCACCACCGCGCGGATCATCGCCAAGGGCATGAACTGCATCGGTCCCGACGGCGCTGGCAGCCCAACGACCGAACCTTGCGGCCAATGCGAACATTGCGTGGCGATCATGGAAGGCCGCCATGTCGATGTGATGGAGATGGACGCCGCCAGCCGAACCGGTGTGAACGACATCCGCGAGATCATCGACAGTGTCCGCTATCGCGCCGCCAGCGCACGTTACAAGATCTACATTATCGACGAGGTTCACATGCTCTCGACCAGCGCCTTCAACGCGCTGCTCAAGACGCTTGAGGAACCGCCTGAGCATGTGAAATTCATCTTCGCAACCACCGAAATCCGCAAAGTGCCTGTCACGGTTCTGTCCCGCTGTCAGCGCTTTGATTTGCGCCGGATTGAACCAGAGGACATGATCGGCCTTCTGCAAAAGATCGCGGCTGCCGAAAACGCTCAGATCGCCGAAGATGCTCTGGCGCTGATCACCCGCGCAGCAGAAGGATCGGCAAGGGATGCAACCTCGCTGCTGGATCAGGCAATTTCGCACGGGGCAGGTGAAACCACGGCCGAACAGGTCCGCGCAATGCTGGGACTTGCGGACCGTGGCCGCGTTCTGGACCTGATGGACATGATCCTGCGTGGCGATGCCGCTGGCGCGCTGACGGAACTGAGCGGACAATACGCAGAAGGCGCAGACCCTTTAGCCGTCTTGCGCGATCTGGCCGAAATCACGCATTGGGTGTCCGTCGTAAAGATCACGCCCGACGCCGCCGAAGACCCGACTGTTTCGCCGGATGAACGGAGCCGTGGCCAGCACATGGCAGAGGCCCTGCCGATGCGTGTCCTGACCCGAATGTGGCAGATGCTGCTGAAGGCGCTTGAAGAAGTCTCTGCCGCGCCCAATGCCATGATGGCCGCTGAGATGGCTGTTATCCGCCTGACCCATGTGGCCGATCTGCCCAGCCCTGAAGAATTGATCAAACGGTTGCAGGACGCCCCGCCACCTCCGGCTGGTGGACCTGGTGGCGGCGCTTCGGTGTCCCGGCAGGGCGCAGTGCCTGTGCAGGCCAGCGCGGCCCCGGCACCTGCATACGCATCGCCCCCACGCGGCCCAAGCGGCGCGCCCGTTGCCGCATTGGCACAGGATGTCCAGACGGCCCTGGCCCGGTATCCGACCTTTGAACATGTGGTCGAACTGATCCGCACCAACCGCGACGTAAAGCTTCTGGTCGAAGTGGAAAACGGCGTGCGGCTGGTGTCTTATCAACCTGGCCGGATCGAATTCACCCCCGCCGCGCAGGCACCGACCGACCTGGCGCCCCGGTTGGGTTCTGCCCTGCAACGCTGGACCGGAAACCGGTGGGCTGTGTCGATAGTCTCGAACGGGGATGCACCGACGATTGCGGAAATTCGGGACGAGGCCGAGCTGGCCCTGAAAGCCGAAGCTGAACAACACCCTCTGGTTCAGGCTGTGCTTGCTCAATTTCCCAAGGCAAAGATCACAAAAATCGAGACGCCAGAGCAACGCGCTGCCCAAGTCGAAACCGAAGCGCTTCCCGAAGTCGAAGATGAATGGGACCCGTTCGAGGAAGACTGACCCGAAAGCGCTCGATCCCGTGTCGCAAACGAAGCAGATTGACACTTCAAACGATTACACCCTTCCATGATGTTAGGGAGGGATTGCATGCGAACGTCACCACTGCACCCACGTTTCGGATTGGTCGTTCACGACCTGGATCTGCGCGACGTCACCAAACAGCGTTATTTTCCGGAAATTCGGCAAGCGTTCGAAACCCATTCTGCGCTCTTGTTTCCTGCGCAATCGATATCTGACGCGGATCACATGCGTCTTGCCGAACTTTTTGGGCCATTGGAAAACCGGGAAGCCATGGCAGCGGGTCGCGATATTGAGTTTCAGCTTCCCGAGCTGACAAACAAGACCAAGGATGGACTGCGTGCGAAAGACGATTTGCGCCTGTTGGACTTGCAGGCCAACATGTTGTGGCACACGGACAGCACGTTCCTGCCGACGCCGGCGCTGATCAACATGCTAACTGCGAAAGTCGTACCTCCATCCGGCGGTGAAACAGAACTCGCGTCGACGCGTGCCGCTTGGGCGGATATGCCAGATCATCTGAAATCCGCCCTCAAGGATGCCATCATCTGGCATCGGTTGTCACATTCCCGATCAAAGATTTCAGCCGACCTCGCTGCGCTGCCGAAAATGACGCGATGGCCGGATCGCCCATGGCGCGCAATCTGGGCAAATCCAGTGACCGGAGAAGAAGCCTTGTTCATCGCCTCGCACGCCTTTGCCATCGAAGGAATGGGGCATGAAGAAAGCCAAACCCTGCTGGACGAAGCCATCGCGTTCTGCACACAGCCCGAATATGTCTATTCGCACCAATGGTCAGTCGGAGAGGTTCTGATCTGGGATGAACGCGCAACGATGCATCGCGGCCGTCCCTGGGACTACAACCATCCAAGAACGCTGAAATCTATTTGTAGCTCTGTAACCGAGTCTGATGGTTTAAACGCAGTTCGTGTGGTTTGAAAAACCATCCCTCCCGCGCCCGCTTCGAGTCATCGGTCATGCCAAAGGGCTCTCCGACCGGCGGGACAACTCTTGTGCCACGCGGCTGCGGCCCGTATCTAGAACCCAAACAGAGACACAGGAGAATACCAATGCTGAAAGGACTCGGCGGGCTTGGCGGTCTGGGCGACATGGCCAAGATGATGAAATCCGCGCAGGATCTGCAAACGAAAATGACCGAAATGCAGGAAGAGCTGAACAACATGATGGTTGTCGGTGAATCCGGGGCTGGCTTGGTCAAGGCAACTGCAACGGCCAAGGGCGACCTGAAAGGTCTGGACATCGACCCGTCCATTTTTAACGGCGACGACAAGGAAGTGGTCGAAGACCTGATCCTGGCCGCGATCAAGGATGCCCAATCCAAAGCGACTGAGCGTTCTCAGGAGGAAATGGCAAAACTGACCGAAGGCATGGGCTTGCCCGCAGACATCAAGCTGCCGTTCTGATAGACACTCCTGACGACCCAGAGGCCGGGCCCGCTTGCCCGGCCCATTTGCAGGAGCGTGCGGATTGAGTTCCAACAACGACATAGACAATCTGATCGAACTGATGGCCAAGCTGCCCGGCCTCGGCCCCCGTTCGGCCCGTCGCGCCGTTCTGCATCTGATCCGCAAACGTGCCCTTCTGCTGACGCCCTTATCTGATGCCATGCAGCAGGTCGCCATTACCGCTCGTGAATGCCTGAATTGCGGTAACGTGGGCACCACCGACATCTGCGATATCTGCGACAATGAGGCCCGCGCGACCGGAGAGCTGTGCGTGGTCGAGGATGTTGCCGACCTTTGGGCGATGGAACGCGCGGCTGTTTTCAAAGGTCGCTACCACGTTCTTGGCGGCACATTGTCTGCGCTGGACGGGGTTGGCCCGGATGAATTGCGCATTCCCCGTCTCAGGGATCGGGTGACTTCCGAGGGTATCACCGAAATCATTCTGGCGCTGAATGCGACCGTCGACGGCCAGACCACCGCCCATTACATTGCAGACCAACTGGAGGGTCAGGTACGCCTGACCTCACTGGCGCAGGGTGTGCCGATTGGCGGTGAGTTGGATTATCTGGATGACGGGACGATTACGGCGGCACTCAGGGCGCGGAAGGAACTGTAGCTCAATTTCCCAGTTCTCTTTTTCGCGCTGCCTTTGCGCTAGTCGGCGCCAGCGCAGCGCACGGCGCTCGCTCAAATATCGCGGTACCTACCTTGACAGCGGTATAGTTATTGGATGAGTTGCTTTCTGTTAATTTCACGGATTATCAAACACGATGAAACACTTAGCGTTGTTTGCAATTGTTGGTGCTTTCGCCTCGCCCATTGCCGCTGAAACTCTCTACTTATACGAAGACACCCACGATCTACCGCCGCCATACAAACAATGGCGGAGCGCAATTCCGGAAGACAAAAGAAATGATGAACAAACAGACAGGCACGTCTATGTTCGCGGCGAAGGCAAGTACGGCGATTTTTTCGGCGTTCTATACGTTGATTGCATTAACCCTAAATACTCCTAATGGTTAGCTGTCGGAGGGTCGCTGAATTCAGAAGACGTTCCGAACCAGGCAATTGTTAACCTGAGAATTGAGATATGTTCCAGCGGCGAGGAGACCTGACACGGCCCCTTGGAAATTAATAGATTGTCTAACTTCTACGATAATTTACAATGACATAAATAGATTGTCTGATTTGTGGATGTGCTATGACCCGCCTTCTTGCCCTTACCTTCGCTGCCTTCACCACCACCTCTGCTCTCGCACAAGACCTCATCGACAAGGGCTTTGTCGAAGGCTGGAACATCATGATGGACCCCGCACTTGGCAACGGGTGCCTGATCCAGACGGTGTATCAGGATCTCTCGGTGGTGCGCCTTGGCTATGACGCGCTTGGCAATCGCGGGTATTTCGCCGTTTACAACAAGGCTTGGGGCGACATCAAACAAGGCGAGAGCTATCCGATCCGGTTTGAGCTGGACGGCAAAAGCTATGACGCGACTGCGATTGGGTTCAACGAACGAGACGTACCGGGCGCGACGGTGTTTTTCACCGATCGAAGCTTTGTGAACGCCATCGCACAGAACAAAACGATGACCGTTTACAACCCCGCAGGTGAAGTGGTGATGGCCATCGACCTCAAAGGGACCGCCAAAGCGCTGGAATATGCCCGCGATTGCCAGAACAAGAAGCTTTAACGAATCGGATCGAACAGCGCGTCCTTGGCGGTACAGTCGCGGATCACGTCGCCGCCACAGGGCACTGGACCAAGGTCGCGCGACAGGCACAGGCGGATCTCTTCGATGTAGCCCTGCTTGCATGTGACGGTGATCTTGTCCCGTTCCAAACCGGGATTGGCCTTCAGGAACGCTTCTTCGACCACTGTAGCGGGTAATGTGACGGATGTGTCCAGCTTGCGAAACACCTGCGGGCGCTTGACCGCGTCATAGGCGCGCCGGGACAGGGCGAAATAGTCGGTTGCAGACAGCCCGGAACAGGTGCCGTGTTTTTTCCACTGATGCCAGGCCAGACCCGCACTGCCCTGAATATCTTCCATTTCGCGCGTCATACGACGGGTCGGAGGCGCTTCGGGCGTTCTGCAATAGGACGGCCATCCCTGATGGAATTGTGGCCAAAGGCCATGCAGAATCCAGCCATGATCATGACGCGCATCGCACTGATCGGACCCACGCGCATCACCTTCGCGGGCGCACCAGTTGGGCGACCAGCTAAGCGACAGAACATAGTAATCGAATTCTCCGGCCTTTTCGCCTTCGGCCAGCGCAGCAAACGCGCTGAAAACCCACAATACGACCCAGCGCATTCGCCTCTTCCCTTCTTGCCTTTGCGCGACTATATACGGCGCAAGTTCCCCGACAACGGAAACCTGCCTCAAGACCAAGGGGCCGCCGAATTCCGGCGACGGGACAGATGTATGTATAGGAGACGGGCTGATGGCAAAACCGCTTATGGCCAAGGCAACCGCCGTATGGCTGGTGGACAACACCACGATCAGCTTCAAGCAGATCGCGGATTTCGTAGGGATGCACGAATTGGAAGTGCAAGGCATCGCTGACGGCGATGTCGCTGCTGGCGTGAAGGGTTTTGACCCGATTGCCAACAACCAGCTGACCCAGGACGAGATCAACGCGGCGCAGAACAACCCGCTTCACAAGCTGAGGCTCAAGTTCAACCCGGCCGCTTCGGGCGAAGAAAAACGTCGTGGTCCGCGTTACACACCGCTGTCCAAGCGTCAGGACCGTCCGAACTCGATCCTGTGGCTGGTCAAGTTCCACCCGGAACTCAGCGATGGTCAGATTGCCAAGCTGGTGGGCACCACCAAACCCACCATCCAGTCCATCCGCGAGCGCACCCACTGGAACATCGCCAACATGCAACCGATCGACCCGGTCGCTCTGGGCCTGTGTAAACAGTCCGAGCTGGACGCCATCGTGCAGAAGGCAGCCGCCAAGAAAGCAGCTGAAGGCGGTGTGATGAGCGATGATGAACGTCGCAAACTGGTGTCGACCGAACAGTCGCTGGAAATGGACGCTGCGCCAAAAATCCCAACCGCGATTGAAGGGCTCGAAACGTTCTCACTGTCCGACGAACCTGAGGAAGAGAAAGAAGAAGCGATCATCGATGCTGACAGCTTCTTCAATCTGCCCAAAGATGGGGCGGATGACGAAGACGAAGATGATCTTCGCCCATAACGCATAATCAGCCCCGGACAAAACGGCTGGGGCTTTTTAACGGACTTGCCATGCTGAACGTTCTATCTGCTGTTTTTGGCCCACACCGTGCCGTCTCTGTTTATGCCTTTCTCAAAACCTGGGGTCTTGGTTTGGCTGGCGGCGTTGTCATGATCGTTATCATTACGTTCCTGTTTCTGCTGGGTGACGAAGGGGAACACGCGCACGAAGCCTTCCTGACTGTGCCGGTTTTGTCTGCCACGGCGGTAAACGGAGATCTTAAGAACGGCGTCATCGCCTCGGTTCGTCTGCCGGATGGATCTGCCACGTCGATCACTTCGACCGAATCCCAAATTTCACAAACCGTGGGCACAACCGCTTGCATCGAGAAACGCGTGTATGTCGAAAGTGGCGAAGCCCGGTATCGGTTCAAACTGCCACGCTTGTGCGAAGACAGCTGATTGGTTGAATCCATCTAACAAAGCCGCCCGGTGCTGACACCGGGCGGCTTTTGCGTTCATACCATCTGAAAGATGATGCCTGCGATAATCGCACCGCCCACTCCGAGGCCAAGGTAGGTGGCAAACACGCGGGGTTTGACCAGCGACCAGACGGCGGCCATCGCCGGGATGGAACTGACGGCACCAGCAACCATGAACGACATGGCGGCGCCTGCCGTCATTCCCTGCTCCATCAACCCCGCCAGCAGTGGCGGTGCCACGTAGGAGTTCAGATAAGCCGGCATCCCCACCAAGGCGGCAACAACGATGGGCAGCACACCATCTCCGCCAACCACGCCAGCGATCAGGTCGGCGGGCACATAGTTGACCAACAAGGCTTCAAGCACATACGCCAGAGCCAGCCATTTCAGCAGGAACAATCCGTTGTGTACGAACTCTGAACGGAACCGAACGCGTCGCTCGGGTTCTTGCCAGAATTTCCAGACCGGCTTGTCATCCATTTTCGGACCACAGCCGCAGCATCCGGCAGGTTTGTATTCGCGCAGAGGTTGGGCAAACGCGCCTTGGCGCATGAACAGTCGCACCATGAACCCGCCAAACAGGCCAAGGGCAACCGCTGCCACGGCTTTACCGATGGCAAAGGGCCATCCCAGCGCACCGGCGGTAATCAAGAGTGTCGGCGGGTCGATCAAGGGCGAGCTGAGCCAGAAAGCCATGACCGCCGACAACGGCGCGCCAAGCGCCAGAAGACCTGCAATAAAGGGAATGACTTCGCAAGAACAGAACGGTGCAAGACCACCGAATAGCGCAGCCAGAAAGATCATCCGGGTCTCGCGCCCCTCAAAGGCGCGGGCCACCATCACTTCTGCTCCGGTCGCCTTGAGGTATGACAGCAGCAGCACGGCAAACAGGATGTATTGCCCGGTATGCGCCAAAGCCTTGACTGCGAAAGTCACCACCTCACGCAAGTTACCGGGGTCCAGGATTGCCACAGCCGCAAGAATTGCAACGATCAATGTCCAAGGCGTCTTGATCAGCTCCAGCACGCCCTTGGCGGTCACCTTGGGATTTTGTGTTAATTCAGCCATCGTTCGCAGCCTCTCCAACCGCGTCGGCGCAACATTCGCTGAGAATGAACTGCGCCAGGTTTTTCAATTCGTTGTAACAGGCCCGGTTGATCGTGGTGCGCCCGATCTTTTCCTGCTCAACAACACCACCAGCCGCAAGAAACCGCAGGTGATGCGCCAAGGTCGACGGGGCGATACCCGTCCGGTTTTGAATCTCGCCAACGGTCAAACCGGCGTCGCCAGCCCGTACCAGGGTCTTGAGGACTTTCAGCCGGGCTTCAGATCCCATGGCAGAAAATCCGGCAGCAGCAGCTTCCCACATGAGTCGCCTCCATTAAACTAGATTTATAGTTATTTAGGTTAAACCGATTTACCGGTCAACCCACCAGGTGAAATTTCGTGACCGCAATGTAAGTCCAGATTGCCCCCACCTTAAGTCCACCCTATAAGCAGGCATGGGGATATCAGTCGATACATTCTTTCTTGAACTCAACGGTCAAGGCACGCTGCAGGCTCAGATCCAGCAGATGATCGCCGAAGGCATCCTGTCTGGTCGCTTTCACGTTGGGGAAAAGTTGCCATCGTCGCGCAAACTGGCCGCACATCTGGGTGTCAGCCGGATCACGGTGACGTTGGCCTATACCGAATTGCTGGCGAATGATTACCTGACTGCCAAGGGACGATCTGGATACTACGTTTCGCATAATGCGCCCGTCCCGCCCAAATACTCGCCCGTCCAGCGCGGCACAGAATCCGTAGACTGGGACAAGGCGCTAGCGCGTCGCTTTCTGGACAGCTACGTTCTGCCGAAACCCAGCGACTGGCGCGAATACCGCTATCCGTTCATCTACGGTCAGGCAGACCGGACTTTGTTTGATCACGCCAACTGGCGCTTGTGCGCTGTGCGAGCTTTGGGACACAAGGACTTCGATTCGCTGACCGGTGATTACGTGGATCAGGATGACCCACTTCTGGTCGAGTTCATCGCCCGCCACACCCTACCCAGACGCGGCATTGCCGCCCGCCCCGAAGAAATTCTGATCACGCTGGGCGCGCAGAACGCGCTCTGGCTGGCATCGCGCATCTTGCTGACCCACAATCGTTCCGCCGTGATAGAAGACCCCTGTTATTACGCGCTACGGAGCTTGCTGAATCATTGGGACTGCGCGGTGACGCCCCTGAGTGTCGATCAAAACGGACTTCCACCCGAGACGATCCCCGACGACGCTGACGTCATCTTTACAACGCCCAGCCATCAAAGCCCGACGACCGCAACGATGTCGATCGAACGCCGAAACCAGTTGCTGGATCGAGCACGCGAACTGGACGCGATGGTCGTCGAGGATGACTACGAATTTGAAATGGCTTTTCGGGGTGCGCCTTCACCGGCGCTCAAATCCATGGATCGGGATGGTCGCGTGATCTACGTCGGCAGTTTTTCCAAGTCGCTGTTCCCCGGATTGCGGCTTGGATACATGGTCGGCTCCGAGCCCTTTATCCGCGAGGCACGTGCGCTTCGTTCATTGGTTCTGCGCCACCCACCTGGGCACATTCAGCGCACGGCCGCATACTTTCTGTCATTGGGCCACTACGACGCGCAGATCCGGCGCATGTCGAAGGCTTTGCAAGAGCGGCGCGCTGCAATGAACTCAGCCATCGAAGAAAGCGGGCTGATCGTGGCCGGGCGCGGTGTGATTGGTGGTTCATCAATGTGGATGTCGGCGCCGGAACATGTCGACACGACCCAACTGGCGTTGAGGCTGCAGAATCAGGGTGTTCATATTGAACCGGGCGCACCGTTTTTCTCTGGACCAGACAGACCCCGGAACTTTTACCGCCTCGGCTACTCCTCAATCTCGACCGACCGCATTGCACCAGGTGTGAATCTGATCGCGGACGCCATTCGGACCGCCTAGGCGATATCTGGACCTAATTCGGGTTTCATTTTGGCCCTAACGCCAAGCGCACCCATACGCCAAAACCGTATCAAAACCCCGGGCACTTTGCCCGGTTTCACCCACTTGTTTGGAGAGCACCCACATGAAGATGACGACCGAAGAAGCCTTTGTTAAGGTTCTGCAGATGCACGGGATCGAACATGCGTTCGGTATCATTGGCTCGGCGATGATGCCGATCTCGGACCTCTTCCCGAAAGCTGGAATCATGTTCTGGGACTGCGCCCATGAAGGCAGCGCCGGCATGATGGCCGATGGCTACACCCGCGCCACCGGCAAGATGTCGATGATGATCGCGCAGAACGGCCCTGGTATCACCAACTTCGTGACCGCCGTCAAAACCGCCTACTGGAACCATACACCGTTGCTGTTGGTGACTCCGCAGGCGGCCAACAAGACCATCGGTCAGGGTGGTTTTCAGGAAGTCGAGCAGATGAAGCTGTTCGAAGACATGGTTGCCTATCAGGAAGAGGTCCGCGACCCGTCCCGCGTCTGCGAGGTTCTGAACCGCGTGATCATGCAGGCCAAACGCGCCAGCGCCCCGGCTCAGCTGAACATCCCGCGCGATATGTGGACTCAGGTGATCGACGTCGACCTGCCCGCCATCGTTGAATTCGAGCGCCCCTCGGGCGGCGAGGCCGCCGTTACCCAAGCCGCTGAATTGCTGTCGAACGCCAAGAACCCGGTCATCCTGAACGGTGCCGGTGTGGTTCTGTCCGAAGGCGGCATCGACGCCTCCAAGGCGCTGGCCGAGCGTCTGGACGCACCCGTCTGCGTTGGCTACCAGCACAACGACGCCTTCCCCGGCTCGCACCCGCTGTTTGCAGGTCCCCTGGGCTATAACGGTTCGAAAGCCGGAATGGAGCTGATCAGCGAAGCTGACGTGGTCCTGTGCCTCGGCACCCGTCTGAACCCGTTCTCGACCCTGCCGGGCTATGGCATCAACTACTGGCCTGCGGATGCGAAAATCATTCAGGTCGACATCAACCCCGACCGTATCGGCCTGACCAAGACAGTCAGCGTCGGCATCGTTGGCGACGCCGCCAAGGTGGCCAACGGCATCCTGAACCAGCTGAGCGGCACCGCAGGTGACGAAGGCCGTCAGGAGCGTAAAGACCGTATCGCGCAGAAGAAATCCGCCTGGGCTCAGGAACTGACCTCGATGACCCACGAGGATGACGATCCGGGCACCAGCTGGAACCAGCGCGCCCGCGACGCCAAGCCCGACTGGATGAGCCCGCGCATGGCATGGCGTGCCATTCAGGCTGCGCTGCCGAAAGAGGCGATCATCTCGTCCGATATCGGCAACAACTGCGCCATCGGCAACGCCTATCCGGCCTTTGAAGAGGGCCGCAAATACCTTGCCCCCGGCCTGTTCGGCCCCTGTGGTTACGGTCTGCCTGCCATCGTTGGTGCAAAAATCGGCCAGCCCGAAGTTCCGGTTGTCGGCTTTGCCGGTGATGGTGCCTTTGGTATCGCAGTGAACGAACTGACTGCGATCGGCCGCTCGGAATGGCCTGCCGTGACCCAGATCGTCTTCCGCAACTACCAGTGGGGTGCTGAAAAGCGGAACTCGACCCTGTGGTTCGACGATAACTTCGTCGGCACCGAGCTGGACACCCAGGTGTCTTATGCCGGTATCGCACAAGCCTGCGGTCTGAAAGGTGTTGTTGCCCGCACGCAGGACGAACTGACCGCAGCCCTGAACCAGGCGATCGAAGATCAGAAGAACGGCATCACCACCCTGATCGAGGCCCTGATCAACCAGGAACTGGGTGAACCCTTCCGCCGTGATGCGATGAAGAAGCCCGTCGCAGTCGCAGGCGTTTCGGCTGACGATATGCGCGAGCAAGCCGTATAATTACAGGACGAGGCCGGAGCGAATGACCCTGACACCTATTGAGCTATTGCGGCAGAACGCTCCGGCCACCCGCCCTGTGATTTCACTATGCGAAGGCAGTGATCCCCGCGTTGTTGCGGGGGCGCTGGCCGCCCATCAGGCCGATCTGGCCGATGTTATTCTGGTCGGACCACAAGCCGAAGTCGAAGCTGCCCTGAAGGATCACGGTGCTGCTCCTTCACAGGGCGTTGCGGTGCATGACCCCGTGACCTCGGAACTGACCGAGGAGTTTGCCCAGACATTCTTTGAGTTGCGTCAACACAAGGGTGTTGATCAGGCCAAGGCCCGCGCGGCCGTTGAAACGACACCGGTCTATGCCGCCATGCTGGTGCGCAGCGGGCGCGCCACCGGAACGGTCGGCGGCGCGGTGCACACAACCGGCGATATTGTTCGCGCGGCCATTCAGGTCATCGGAATGGCCCCAGATGCCGGGATGGTGTCGTCCTTTTTCCTGATGTACCCGCCTGAGAACGCGCAATCCGGCGCACGGGCGATGCTGTATTCAGACTGCGGTTTGGTCATCAATCCGACTGCCTCTGAGTTGAGCAAAATCGCCATCGCCTCGGCTGCCTCGGCCAAAAGTCTTCTGCAGATCGACCCCAAGATCGCGATGCTGAGCTTTTCGACCAAAGGCAGCGCCAAGCACCCGGACGTGGACAAGGTGATCGAGGCCACGGAATCTTTGCGCCAGACCGCACCTGATCTGTCAGTCGACGGAGAACTGCAGTTTGACGCGGCTTTTGTTCCCTCGGTCGGCGAACGCAAATCTCCCAGATCATCCGTTGCCGGTCAGGCCAACGTGATGATCTTCCCAAATCTTGATGCGGGCAACATCGGCTACAAGATCACCCAGAGGCTGGGCGGATACTCCGCAATTGGCCCGGTGCTTCAAGGGCTGGCACAGCCGGCCAATGACCTGTCGCGCGGCTGCAGCGCCGAAGATGTAACCCAAATGATCGCCGTGACTGCACTGCAAGCCGGCAGTACATAATTCACTTATTCACACCGTTTTTCGGAACAGTGTTCTCATATCGGGAAGAAACTGACACATTCCTCCCGAAACAACCGACAGGACCCGCCAATGACCCATCAGCAGCCGATCCTTGATACGTCTCCGAAAGTCTCGGACGAGGTTCGCAATACCACGTGCTATATGTGCGCCTGCCGCTGTGGCATCAACGTGCATATGAAAGATGGCAAGGTTGCCTATATCGAAGGCAACCGCGATCACCCGGTCAACAAAGGTGTCCTTTGCGCCAAAGGATCCGCCGGGATCATGCAGGTCAACGCTCCGTCACGCCTGCGCGCGCCGCTGAAACGCGTTGGCCCGCGCGGCTCGGGGGAGTTTGAGGAAATCAGCTGGGATGAAGCGCTGGAGCTTGCCGTCAGCTGGCTGAAGCCGATCCGTGAAGACAACCCAGAAAAGCTGGCCTTTTTCACTGGGCGCGACCAAAGTCAAAGCTTCACCAGCTTCTGGGCGCAAAACTTCGGTACCTGTAACTATGCTGCGCATGGCGGCTTTTGTTCCGTCAATATGGCAGCGGGCGGCATCTATACGATGGGCGGCGCGTTCTGGGAGTTCGGCCAGCCCGATTGGGACCACACCAAGCTGTTCATGCTGTTCGGCGTGGCCGAAGACCACGACTCCAACCCGATCAAGATGGGCATCGGCAAGATCAAGGCGCGTGGCGCGCGTGTGATCGGCGTCAACCCGATCCGCTCGGGCTATAACGCCGTGGCCGATGACTGGGTCGGCATTACGCCGGGCACTGATGGGCTGTTCATCCTGTCGATGATCCACGTGCTGATGAAGGCGGGCAAGATCGATCTCGACTACCTCAGCCGCTACACCAACGCACCGGTTCTGATCGACGCCTCCGAAGGTCCGACCAAGGGCTTGTTCTTGCGGGACGAAGACGGCAAACCACTGGTCATAGATCGCGCCACCGGTGAATTGACTGCCTTCGACAAGCCCGGTGTTCGCCCGGACTTGTCGGCCACTTACGAAAAAGGCGGCGTCACCCACCGCCCGGTCTTCCACCTGATGGCCGAACGGTACCTGAGCGACGAATACGCGCCCGAAAACATTGCCGAACAGTGCGGCATCCCCGCCCAGCGCATTCGTGCCATCGCGGGTGAGCTGGCGCGCGTGGCCTTTGACGAAGCATTCGAGCTGGACCGTGAATGGACCGATTTCCGCGGAGAAAAACACAGCAAAATGATCGGCCGCCCCGTGGCGATGCATTCGATGCGCGGTGTCTCGGCCCATGCCAACGGCTTCCAGACCTGCCGCGCGCTGCACGTTCTGCAAATCCTGCTGGGCACAGTCGAGGTTCCGGGCGGCTTCCGCTTCAAGCCGCCCTACCCCAAACCGGTCGAGGCCCACCCAACCCCGCACTGCAAGGTGACCCCAAATTCACCGCTGGACGGCCCGCATCTGGGCTTTGTACAGGGCCCCGAACATCTTGCGCTGAAAGAAGACGGCAGCCCCGCACGAATCGACAAGGCGTTTACCTGGGAAAACCCGATGTCCAGCCATGGGCTGATGCATATGGTGATCTCTAACGCCCATGCAGGCGATCCCTACAAGATCGATACGCTTTTCATGTACATGGCCAACATGTCCTGGAACTCGACCATGAACACCAAGGGTGTCATGGAGATGCTGACGGATAAGGATGAGAACGGCGATTACGTGATCCCGCGCATCATCTATTCAGATGCCTATTCCTCGGAAATGGTCGCCTATGCCGACCTGATCCTACCGGATACCACCTATCTGGAACGTCACGATTGCATCTCGCTGCTCGACCGCCCGATCTGCGAAGCAGACGCCGCCGCGGACGCGATCCGCTGGCCAGTGATTGAGCCCGATCGTGAAGTGCGCGGATTTCAGTCCGTGCTGATCGATCTGGCGAACCGAATGGGACTGCCGGGCTTCACCAACGAGGACGGCAGCGCCAAATGGGTCGACTATGCCGATTACATCGTTAACCACGAACGCAAGCCGGGCATCGGCCCCCTTGCCGGATTCCGGGGCGAGAATGGCGACAAGAAGGGCCGGGGCGAAGTCAATCCCGACCAGTTGAACCGCTATATTGAAAACGGCGGCTTCTACGTGGCCCATATCCCCGAAGGTGCGGATTACTACAAACCGTGGAACACCGCTTACCAAGACTGGGCGGTTGGCATGGGCATCTACGACAGCCCGCAACCCTACTTGTTCCAACTCTATTCCGAGCCGATGCGTAAGTTTCAGCTGGCCGCCGAAGGCCATGGCGAACGCCAACCGCCCGAACATCTGCGCGCGCGCATCAAAGAAACAATGGACCCGATGCCGATCTGGTACGAAACCGACCAGACCGGCAATGAAGGCTTCACTGTGAACGCCCTGACACAGCGCCCTATGGCGATGTATCACAGCTGGGGCACCCAGAACGCGTGGCTGCGTCAACTGCACGGGCGCAACCCGCTTTACGTGCCGACAAAACTGATGCGTGAACATGGATTGCAAGATGGTGACTGGGCCAAGGTGACCTCGCCCCACGGTGAAATCACGGTGCCTGTCATGGAAATGGCTGCGCTGAACGACAACACCGTATGGACATGGAACGCCATCGGTAAACGCAAAGGTGCCTGGGCCCTTCAAGAAGATGTACCCGAGGCCACAAAAGGCTTTCTTCTTAACCACCTGATACACGAGCTTCTGCCCGCCAAAGGCGACGGCCTGCGATGGGCAAACTCTGATCCGATCACGGGCCAGGCCGCGTGGTTCGACCTTAAGGTCAAGATCGAGAAAGCCGCGCCTCCTTCGGATGCGGAAAGTCAGCCCGAGTTCCCTGCGATCAAGTCCCCGGTTGGGACTGGGCCACAGGACCTGGCATGGAAGGTGGGCAAATGACCCGGATCCGCACTTCATCTGGCCAAAAATATCTCGGGGGTGAATTGAGCCAAAGGCTCAATAGGGGGCTGGCCCCCTCCCCGGCATTGCAAGCAGAGGTTCAATGACATGACCCAGCTACCTCAATCCACCGAGCGCAAGATGGGTCTGGTCATCGACCTGGACACCTGCGTAGGCTGCCACGCCTGCGTGATCTCGTGCAAAGGCTGGAACACTGAAAACTACGGCGCGCCCCTTTCAGATCAGGACGCTTACGGCGGTAACCCGTCGGGCACGTTCCTGAACCGAGTGCATTCTTACGAAGTGCAGCCTGCCGAAGGTCATGCTCAGCTGATCCACTTCCCCAAATCCTGCCTGCATTGTGAAGACGCGCCTTGCGTCACCGTCTGCCCGACCGGCGCCAGCTATAAACGTGTGGAAGATGGCATCGTTCTGGTTAACGAAAGCGACTGCATCGGTTGCGGCCTCTGTGCTTGGTCGTGCCCCTATGGCGCGCGCGAACTGGATCAGGCCGAAGGCGTCATGAAAAAATGTACGCTCTGCGTTGACCGAATCTATAACGAAAACCTGCCAGAGGTGGATCGTGTCCCCTCGTGTGTACGCACCTGCCCCGCAGGTGCCCGGCACTTTGGCGATCTGGGCGATCCTGACAGCGATGTCAGCAAGCTGGTTGCAGATCGGGGCGGTGTGGATCTGATGCCCGAAATGGGCACCAAACCCGTTAACAAATACCTGCCGCCGCGCCCCAAGGACACGGTGGAGGACCAGATCGACATTTTGGCCCCCCTTCTGGCACCTGTTGCTGAAGAACCAAAGGGCTTCCTCAGCTGGCTCGACAAGACGTTGGAGAAACTCTGATGCATCCCGCACCCTCAGTCATTATTTTCACCACTTTGTCCGGGCTGGGTTTTGGCCTGTTGGTCTTTCTTGGCCTTGGGTTTCCGGCTGTCTCGGGCTGGATGGCCTTTGCCTTCTTTGCCATCGCCTACGCGTTAGCAGTCGGCGGGCTGATGGCGTCCACGTTCCACCTGGGGCACCCGGAGCGCGCCTGGAAAGCCTTTATCCAATGGAAGACCAGCTGGCTCAGCCGCGAAGGCTGGTGCGCTGTTCTGGCGCTGATCATCATGGGGCTCTACGCGATTGGCCTGGTGTTTCTTGATCAGAATTGGAGCCTGCTGGGCTGGATAGGCGCGCTGTTCTCGCTGGCAACCGTGTTCACCACATCAATGATCTACACGCAGCTCAAAACCATCCCGCGCTGGAACATGAACCTGACCCCGGCGATGTTCCTTAGCTTCAGCTTGGCGGGTGGTGCATTGCTGGCCGGTCAAACAAGCGTTGCTATTCCGCTGCTGTTGATCGCGGCGCTTGTCCAGATGCTGTATTGGCGTAAAGGGGATCAGGCGTTTGCCTCCTCTGGAACCGATCTGGGCACCGCAACCGGGCTTGGCGTGCGCGGGTCTGTCCGCGCCTTTGAACCACCGCATACCGGCACCAACTATCTGCTGCGGGAATTTGTTCACGTGGTCGGTCGCAAACACGCAGAGAAACTGCGTGTCATCTCGTTTGTTCTGGCCTTTGTGCTGCCGGTGTTACTGCTGGTTTTACCATTCAATCACCTCTTCGCATTGCTGGCCGTGGCATCGCATCTGGCGGGCGTGGCAACGTCGCGCTGGTTGTTTTTTGCACAGGCTGAACATGTCGTTGGGCTTTACTACGGTAAACGCTGAGGGGGCTCTGCCCCCGCCGCGGCAAGCCGCGACTCCCCCGAGATATTTTTAGCCAGATGAAGTCTGGATCCGAAATGAAAAGGGCGGCGCTCAGGATTTGAGGCCGCCCTTTGTTGTATTCTGAAATACGTGTCAGATCAGGCCGGCATGGGCCATTGCAGCCTCAATTCCGGCCTTAGTGCTGTCCTCAAGCTCGGTCAACGGTGAACGGACCTCGGTGCTGCAGAGGCCCAGTTTGCTGAGCGCGTATTTGGCGCCGACAAGACCCGGTTCAATGAAGATGGCTTCGTGCAGCGGCATCAACTTGTCCTGATAGTCCAGCGCTTTTGAATAGTCTCCAGCCAGCGTGGCCTGTTGAAACTCGGCGCAGAGCTTGGGAGCGACGTTTGCAGTGACCGAGATACAGCCAACACCGCCATGGGCATTGAAACCAAGCGCGGTCGCATCTTCACCGGACAGCTGGCAGAAATCTGCGCCACAGGTCGCGCGTTGCTGGCTGACGCGGGCCAGATCACCCGTTGCATCTTTGACACCAACAATGCGCGGCAGCTTTGACAGCTCACCCATAGTGGCCGGTGTCATGTCGACAACGGACCGTCCAGGGATGTTGTAGATGATGATCGGAATATCTGCAGCTTCGTGCAGGGCCTGAAAATGCGCAATCAGGCCGTTTTGGGTCGGCTTGTTGTAATAGGGGGTAACGACCAGCGCTGCGTCCGCGCCGACCTTTTGGGCGAACTGCACGAACCGAATGGCTTCGACCGTATTGTTCGAACCGGCACCGGCGATGACCGGCACGCGGCCTGCGGCAGTTTTCACGACCTCTTCGATCACCGTTTCATGCTCGTCATGGCTGAGCGTGGGGCTTTCGCCTGTGGTACCCACCGGCACCAGCCCGGTCGAGCCTTCTGCAATCTGCCAATCCACAAGATGTTTGAGCGTCTTCAAGTCCAACTCGCCGTTGTTGAACGGGGTGACGAGGGCTGGCATTGAGCCTTTGAACATGACACGCTCCTTTAAGGTGCATTTTGCGGTTTTTGCGCCTCGGTCCCTCACGTTTCCAGCTTTGTGAGTTGATCCCGGCGACGCAGGGTTTATCTTCACAGGCTCTATCCTCGGTTGGTTGGGAAATGCAAGGGATGACACGCTTTCTGGCATTGTTGATTGCCGCGATTCTGTACTCAGTAACGGCACCGCAGCTTGCGCGGGCGGATGCCGCAGGTGATTTGCGTGCCGGGCTTTATGAAATGCGTAAGGGCGACTGGAACGCCGCACTGCGCGTATCTGGCCAACGCGGATCTGTATCGCGCGATATCATCGTTTGGCACTGGCTGCGCGAAGGGTTCGGCAGCTCGGGCGATGTACTGGTGTTTCTCGAACGCCGCCCCGACTGGCCCGGTCTGGCATGGTTGCGCCGCAAAAGCGAGCCGGCCTTTACCGGAGCCGATCCTGACAGGGTTCTGAAATTCTATGCCGAAATGTCCCCTCAGACTGCTGAAGGGGCGTTGAATTATGCAATCGCTCTGAAAGCAAAGGGACGTATCGGAGACGCCGAAGCGGATATCGTCACCGCGTGGCGGACCATGCCGATGGGTTCAGGGTTGCAGAAGACGTATCTGGAAAACTTCGCAAAGCTGTTGAAACCGCATCACGCGGCACGGCTGGACCGGATGCTATGGGATGGTCATCTGGTCAGCGCCGGACAGATGTTGTCTCTGGTCAGTGCAGACCAGCGCAAGCTGGCCGAGGCACGGATCGCGTTACAGAAACGCCAGCCCGGCGTGGACGGCAAAGTGGCGGCAGTTCCGAAATCCTTGGCGGATGCGCCCGGGCTTGCCTTTGACCGTTTTGTCTGGCGGGACAAGAAGGAACTGGATGACAGCGCCATTGACCTGATGCTGGCGCGTTCGACCGGGCCGGATGCATTGGGCGAGCCTGACAAGTGGGCCGAAGGACGCCGCCGTCTGGCACGGCTTGAGATGCGGTCGGGACGATCGGCACGCGCATACGACGTGGCCGCCAATCACCACATGACACCCGAAATGGGTTATGGCTATGCCGATCTGGAATGGCTGGCCGGGTTTCTGGCGCTGCGCAAGCTGAATGATCCGGCCACGGCTGTGCGACATTTCCAGAGTTTCTCTGACGCGGTCAAATCGCCAATCTCAAAAGGGCGTGGCGGTTACTGGCTTGGGCGGGCTTACGCAGCGATGGGCGACGCAGACAAAGCTTACGACGCCTACGCTATGGGGGCCGACTATCAAACCTCATTCTACGGCTTGTTGGCTGCGGAACGGATTGGGAGGCCGTTTGATGCAGAGCTGGCCAATCCGCGGCGCGCACCGCATTGGCGACAGGCAGAGTTCGCCGATTCCAGCGTTCTGGAAGCGGGGCTGTTGCTGCTGAAAGCCGGAGAGGCCAACCTGTCCGAGAGGTTCCTGACCCATCTGGTCGAAAGTCTTGATCAGGTTCAAGCCAATCAACTTGGTGATCTGGTCATCGAGCTGAAACAGCCGCATCTGGCCGTGATGATCGCCAAGCGGGCGGCAACTACGGGCACCGTGTTGCCCGCAGCTTATTACCCGGTGCATCCGGTAGCCGATATTCGTTTGCCCATGGCAAAGGAAATGACGCTGGCCATTGCGCGACGTGAAAGCGAGTTTGATCCGGTGGTTGTCAGCGGTGCGGGTGCGCGTGGTCTGATGCAGGTGATGCCCGCGACGGCCAAGCTGGTAGCGGGTGAGCTGGGCCTCCTTAGTGGTCACCAGACAGGACGATTGACCACGGATTGGCAGTACAACGCCAAACTGGGGGCCAATTATCTTTCAGGATTGGCGGCCGATTTCAACGGGAACGTGGTGATGATGGCCGCCGGGTACAACGCAGGACCAAGGCGCCCGATCTCGTGGATGGAGCGTTTTGGCGACCCCCGCGCGGGTGAGATTGATATCGTCGACTGGATCGAGACGATTCCGTTTACTGAAACCCGCAACTACGTGATGCGCGTGACCGAAAGCCTGCCGGTCTACCGGGCCCGCTTGGGGCAGCCCCCGCTTCCGATCCCGTTCTCACAAGAACTGGTCGGATCATCGCTGGCGGCGTTCGCGCCATAGGGTGAACAACCCTGCGGCCACAACAATCGCTGCGCCCGCAACAACTTCTGGGCGCAGCGATTCCCCAAAGACCGAGATCCCCAGAATCGCACTCCAGACCAGATGGAAATAGGCAAAGGGCTGCACCGCGCTGGCCTCAGCCATCTCGTAACATTTGATCAGCAACCAGTGCCCGGAAACTCCGCTGACACAAAGCAGCCCCATCCACAGCCAATCGTCGGAAGCCATCGGCTCCCAGAACCACATACCGACCAGGGTAATTGCGACTGCGCCTGCGACGCCAGTCCAGAAAAAGCTGGTGGCCGCGCTGTCCTCACGGGCGACATAACGTGTCAACAAAGCGTAGATCGCAAACATCAGAGCCGAAATTAGGGGAATGATCGCCCATGGATCAAAAACGCCGACACCCGGTTGTAAGATGATCAGAACGCCGATGCAGCCCGCCGCGATCGCGCTCCACCGCCGCCATCCGACCTGTTCACCCAGAACGGGCCCGCTGAGTGCTGCGACAAGCAGCGGATAGCAGATGAAGATGGCCATACTATCGATCAACCCAAGTATGGTGAAGCTAAAGACCGCGACGCAAATCTCGGCGGCCAGCAGCACACCCCGGGTGATCTGCAGACCCAACTGATTTGTCTGCATGGCCGCCCTCAACCCGCCCGGCGAGCGCGCGGCCAGTGCGATGACAAACGCGGCAAAAAACCAATAACGGATCATAACCACCATGTAGGTGTTGTAGGTCCCGGCCAAGTGACGAGAAAGGCCGTCCTGCAACGCAAAGACAATTGTCGCACCCACCATCAATGTGATGCCCGCGCCTACATGGTTTTTCTGTGTCATGCTTTGTGTGCCCGTGTCATATGCCGCTTGCGGCCATAACCGGGCGTACGGGTAACGTTGAAACCGGCATCCTCCAGCCCCCGCCGCACAAAGCCTGCGGCCGTATAGGTGGCTGCCGTACCCCCTGTGACGGTGTGGATTGCCACCTCCTGCATCAGGTCTGCGCCCCACAATTCAGGGTTCTTGGCAGGCGAAAACCCGTCAAGGAACCAAGCATCCGCCGCCGCAGCCCAATTCGGTAGGGTGACGCGCGCATCTCCGATGATCACCTCAAACTGGAGGGTTTCAAGCTTGCATTCGCGGCCCGTCCAATGCGTCAGAAAACGGCTGCTCCAGAGATGCAATTCGGGAAAGGTTGCAAGCGCATGCCGCATGTCTTCCGCAGCCATGGGAAATGCTTCGAAACTGGTAAACCGCAAGGGTCCGGTCTGGCCTGATTTTTCCCATTCAGACCAAACGGTCAGCAGATTCAGGCCGGTGCCAAAACCCAGTTCGGCAATGTGAAATCCGGGCGTGAATCGCGCGGGTAAATCGTTGCCCGCCAGAAACACATGGCGTGTTTCTTCCAGCCCGTTCTGCAACGAATAATAGGGATCGTCGAAACGATCCGAGACCGGTATCTGATCCTCGGTCCACGTCAATTTGGCACGCTGGTCTGCCATCTGGGAATCCTGTAGCTAAGCGGCGCGACACTGAACAAGGAAAAGGAAATTGGCAATGGTCGACGTGACGGTTCGCGGTGCAGGAGTTTTTGGCCTGTCCATTGCCTGGGCCTGTGCTCGGCGCGGCGCAAAAGTGCAGGTTATCGATCCGTTCGGGCCGGGAACCGGCTCCAGCGGCGGTCTGGTCGGCGCGTTGGCCCCGCATGTCCCTGAAAACTGGAACGCCAAGAAAGCCTTTCAGTTCGAAAGCCTGATCATGGCCGAGTCTTTCTGGCGGCAGGTCGAAGAAACCGGCGGCGTTTCCCCCGGCTATGGTCGTCTGGGTCGCCTTCAGCCCATCGCGGATACCCGCAGCCTGGACCTGGCGCGCCAGCGTGAGGGCACGGCAGATGAACTTTGGCAGGGGTTGGCCGAATGGCGCGTGATCAGCGCCGCGCAGGCTGGTGCATGGTGCCCGCCCAGCCCCACCGGATTTGTCATCCGGGATACCCTGACGGCGCGGATGCATCCCCGACGAGCCTGCGCCGCGCTTGTTGCAGCCCTTGAAGTTATGGGCATCCACGTGATCAGCGAAGCCGATGACTTAGGGCAGGTTGTCCACGCCACGGGCCTGGCGGGTCTACAGGAACTGAATGACGTGTACGGCAAGACCGTTGGAAGCGGCGTCAAAGGGCAAGCCGCCCTGCTGCGCTTCGACGCCGGAGAGGTTCCACAGCTCTTTGCCGACGCGATACACATCGTACCCCATGCGGACGGGACACTGGCAATTGGGTCAACCTCGGAACGTGAGTATGACGAACCGACCAGCACGGACAGCGCCCTGGACGATGTGATCGACCGCGCCACACGCGCCCTGCCTCTGTTGCATGGGGCCGAGGTAATGGAACGCTGGGCAGGTGTCCGCCCGCGCAGCAAAAGCCGCGCGCCAATGTTGGGGGCGCATCCATTGCATCAAGGGCAGTTCATCGCAAATGGCGGTTTCAAGATCGGGTTTGGCATGGCACCCAAAATAGCCGAGGTTATGGCGGAGCTGATGCTGGAAGGCCGGGATTCTATTCCCGATGATTTCCGACCCGACGCTTCACTGTGACATGGCAACGGCTTGCATACACTGTCGACCATCGGGACCACGTACCCACATGTCCTCTCCGTTGCGGCACAACTGGGCGGTCTCGAAGTGCATAAGTGGTGAGGTGGCACGGAAATAGAAAGACGTAAGCGGACCGTTCAGATCAACCGCAAACAGCATGAGAAGTTGCGCCAATAGTGGTCCATGCACGACCAGCCCGTCATATCCTTCCACATCCCGCGCATAATCCAGATCATAGTGGATGCGATGACCGTTGAAGGTCAGTGCCGAGTATCGAAACAACAGAGTTGAATCGAACCTAACCTCGCGCAGATCCGTTTCATCCCCCCGCGCGATCGGTGGCTGCGAACTTGTTGCATCCGGCACGGGATCTTCACGATAGACCAGGTCCTGCCATTCGGTCAGGCACAGCAGCCCCTCCTGCCAGATCTCGTGTCGCAAAGTGACAAAACCCAACGGACCGGACCGCCCCACTTTGGAGTTATGACTCTCCAGAACCGATTTCTTGTCCGCGTCGAATCCCGCGACCAAAGGCACATGAAACTCCAACCGCCCTCCGGCCCACATTCTACGCGGCAATCCCATATCCGGGATCAGACCACCAACCTTGGGATGCCCATCCCGCCCCAACGCGGCAGGCGGTTGCGGTGACCAGAAATAGAGCTGATGGAAGAAGGGCGGCAAGACTGAACCACCGGCAATCGTCGGCTCGGAACCCAGCGCAGCTTGAAATGCAGCGGCGCGGGCGGGGTCCATGATATCCGTCTGACGCTCTTCTTTCATATTTTTGGCCCTGTTTCAGAAACCGGCCTCGGCCCGAAGTTTCTGCATCAGTTTATGCAATGACTTTTCATACCGGTCAGAGACCAGTTTGCCGTGTTCGTCGAACTCGTTCGAGGTGTCTGCCAGATGAATTTCAGGCCCCTGCAGAATGCGCGGCTGAAAGGGCACCATAAACGCGCGCAGGATCATCTGCGCCCGCTCACCCCCTGCGCGACCTGCTGCCGCCGACATAACCGCCACCGGTTTGTCGGCCCAAGGATTGCCCTGAGTTCGGCTGACCCAGTCCAGCGCGTTCTTCAGAACACCCGACGGTCCCTTATTGTATTCCGGCGTCGAGATAACAACCGCATCAGCCTGGGCGATTTGATCTGCCAGAGACTGTACCGCTGCCGGAATCCCCTCGCCCTCTTCCAGATCTCCGTCATAAAGCGGCAAGTTCAGGTCTGCTTCGACAAAGTGGGTCGGATCAAACAAGCGGGCCGCTTCACGCAAAAGCTTGCGATTGGTCGCCTCCTGACGAAGGGATCCGGACAAACCAACGAGGGTGAGTTGAGACATCTAGGGTAGCTCCGTTTCTGTGTTTTCGGGAACCTAGCCTGAGTTTGACCTGTTCCAAACCCCATTTGACGCGCAGTCAATGCGCAAACGGGGCCGCCGATGGCGACCCCGTGCATCAAACTTAATCTGCGTTACGTGTTTCCGCTGGGTACGACAACGATCTCGACCCGACGGTTTTGCGCCTTGCCCTCCGGTGTCAGGTTCGAGGCGACAGGATTGTTTTCGCCCTGACCAATTGTTGTGATGCGATTATAGCTGACACCATTGGCCTGCAGGACGTCCGCCACTGCATTAGCGCGACGCTGGGACAAGCCCAGATTATAGGTCGCGTCCCCGTCGCTGTCCGTGTGACCAATGATCTGCACGTTCGAGTTCGGGTAATTGACCAAGTTCTGACCCACTTTCACCAAATCGGATCGCAGCGCTGGGCGCACGGTCGAGCTGTCGGTATCAAAGGTAATATCATTGGGGACCGTCACAATCAGACGATCGCCCGCATTCACGATGGTGATCCCGTCATTTGCCAATTGCTGACGCAGCTCAGCCGCCTGTTTGTCCAGCTGGTTGCCGATCAGGCCACCACCGGCTGCGCCAATTGCAGCCCCCGCCAGCGCCCCAAGGCCAGGATTCGAGTTGTTAGCGATCGCCCCGACGCCAGCTCCAACAAGACCGCCCAAAACGGCACCCTGTTTAGCGTTCTGGTTCGGGTCGCCCTGCACCGACAACGTGCCCGGATCCGTGCAAGCCGACAAAACAAGGGCTGAACTCAGCCCCGTGGCCAGAATAAACTTGGAAATCGTCATGATATCACCTTCTGCTCCGACACCCGTTTGTCGGGTGAGTTTGGTTTTTCTCAGTATATCACGGCCAAGGCGCTGGGGCTCAAGCAACAATCGGGTGAGATCGGCAATTAGCCGCCAATCCCGACGCGATTTCCTCAGAACTCCACCCGAGCACGGAATTTCATCGAAACGCCGCCTTCTGGGTGTTTCAGGCGCAGTTCTTCCGAATGCAGCATCAACCTGGGGAAATCCGCGGCAGCACCGGTTGCGTAAAACGGGTCGCCCAGAATCGGATGACCCAACGCCTGCATGTGAACGCGCAATTGATGGGACCGGCCTGTCTTGGGAAACAGGCGCACGCGCGTTGTGTCGCCTTCATATTTCACAACACGCCAATCGGTGATCGCGGGCTTTCCCGTGTCGTGGCAGACCATTTGTCTGGGCCGGTTGGGCCAGTCCACAATCAAAGGCAGGTCAATTGTGCCGGTCTTGGGTTCCAGCCGCCCCCAGACACCAGCAATATAGGTTTTGCGCGTCTGCCGCTGCTCGAACTGCATACTCAGGTTTCGCTGTGCATGGGGCGTTTGGGCAAAAACCATGACACCGGATGTATCCCGGTCCAGCCGGTGCACCAGCAGTGCCTGAGGAAACGCCGCCTGCACCCGTGTCAGAAGACAATCCGCCAGATGCGGGCCACGCCCCGGCACCGAAAGCAGGCCAGACGGTTTGTACACCACAATCAACTGGGCGTCTTCATGCAACACATCCAGCGGGGTTCTAGGGGGATCATAGGTCTCGCTCATGCGGGCCTGCCTATCGCAGCTCGCTCCCTCCCGCAACGTCGCCCTTGCCTGTGGCGCGATGTTCAGAGACCTTCCGCACAGGAGGAAACGACATGCACCCGACCATAGACCGAATGCAAGAGGTTGTCGCTAAAGGCGATGAATCCCTGATCCAAGCGCTGCTGGCCGAGGATGTCCGGTTCCTGCCGCCAACCTACTACAGCACCTGGACAGGTCGCACGCCGGTGGCAGCCGTTCTTGGACATGTCGGGCAGGTCTTCTCGGACTTCCGCTATCGCCGCATCATGGGCGAAGGAAAAGACTGGGCGCTGGAATTCCAGTGCAAGGTCGGCGATCTTGACGGGATCGGCGTGGACCTGATCACGCTGAACGACGACGGCTTGATCCAAACCTTCGAAGTCGCCATGCGGCCCTATAAAACGGTCGGCGCCTTGCGAGAGGCGATGATGGCGCGCGTGATGACCGATGCGCGGTTTCTCAAATTCAAAGATGCCTTAAGCTGACCATGCGCGGCTTGATTGCAGCCGATCAGGTCCTGCGCATTCCCTTGCTGCCGGTTCTGGCGGCACAGGGCCTTGCAGTGCGCCGAAACGCTCAGATGTTGCCCGAACCGACGGGTCCGCGAACAGGCCGATCCGGCCGCGGCCCGCGCCTGCGGCTGCTCATCTGCGGCGACAGTTCGGCTGCGGGGGTTGGGGCCGGAACCCAAGCGCAGGCTCTGTCCGGGCACTTGGTTGACCAGCTGGCCAAGCATTACTCGGTTGAGTGGCGATTGGAAGCGACCACGGGGCATACGACACAGGACACGCTCGATCGCTTGAAAGGCGTGCAAGGCGAATTCGACGCGGTTGTCACGGCTTTGGGCGTCAATGATGTGACCCGTGCCGTAACATCCCGGCAGTTTGCAAAGCGCCAAACACAGCTGATCACTGCTCTTTCCAAAGATCTGAAAGCACGGCGCATTGTCGTCACCGGCGTTCCACAGATGAACAGGTTCCCAGCCTTACCTTATCCATTGGCGTGGGTCCTTGGCCGTCAGGCTGCCAGGCTGGATCAGGCGTTGCAGCAGGTTGTGTTTGCCCACCCCCATGTCAGGCATCTGAAACTCGATCTGCCGGACGACCCTGCCCTTGCTGCCCCAGACGGCTATCATCCCAGCCCACGCGCCTACGCCCTTTGGGCGGAAGCCGCAGCGCAGCTGTTGCGTCAGGCCTAAGCCCGCGCCTGCCGGATCATCGGGATCGAGTAGACAATCAAAGCCGCCCAGATCAGAGGGAAGGCAATCATCCGGCCGGTGTCGATCTTTTCGCCAAACAAAGTGATTGCCGTGATGAAAATCATGGTCGGCGCAATGTATTGCAGGATACCCATCGTGGACAGCCGCACCAGTTTGGCACCGTTCGCATAGACCAGCAGGGGCACAGCCGTCACAACACCGGCACAGGACAGCAATAGGGTATCTGACATCCCCACACCGAAATGCCCCGTGCCCTGCACACCCAGAAAGGTGACATAGACGAGGGCTGGAATCAAAAGGATCAGGACCTCAAGCAGAAAGCCCTGATTGGGTCCAATTGGCAGCGAACGTTTGAAAAACGCATAGAACCCCCAACTGACCATCAGTCCAAGAGCCGCCCAAGGCAACCGGCCGGCCTCCACCACAAGTACCACCACACCCAGTGCGGCTAACCCGACCGCGAACAGTTGCGTCCGCGTCAGGGGCTCCCTTAACAAGATCGCCCCCAGCGCGATACTGAACAGAGGGTTGATGTAATATCCCAGCGCTGCATCCAGTGCGTGACCCGTGGAGATGGCCCAGACGTAAATCGCCCAGTTCACGGATATAAGCGCAGCTGTCACAGCAGCCATGCCCAGCATTTTCGGATTGCCCAAAGCGGCCTTTAAATCTCGGGTTCGGCCTAATACGACCAGCAAAAGCCCGGCCACGGGCACTGACCAGATAATACGATGCGCCACAACCTCGATCGGTCCCAAATGATCCAGCGCTTTCATGTATAGTGGCAGAAAGCCCCACAGGACATAGGCTGTGACAGCCAGCGCAAGACCTTTCGGCGTGTCCGTGCTCTGAGATGGTAAAGGCGTGTAGGCCACGTCAGGTCTCCGGTTGATACCGGTTCCGTTTACGGCAGAACCAAAGTGTTTGGAAACTCTGAAAACAGTGATGTGTCACATAACAGTTTTCGATGAGTTGTCCGACCGCATCAAGGCTTTCAAACGGAAATGCGAGGCTCTGCCTCGCGCTCCGGGATATTTTTAGCCAGATGAAGAGAGGATCCCCTGCTCCATCTGGCTCTAAAAATCCCTGTGGGGGCACCCGAAACGGGTAGCGGGGGCAGAGCCCTCTACCCTCTGATTTAGACCTTAACCCGTTCTGATTTTGGATCATACATCGGCTTCAGCGACGCTTCGGCTTTGACTTTCACGCCACAAACGTCGATCTCGTAGCTCGAAGCCAGGACGTCCGCGGCTTTCTCTCCTTCGCAGGGCACATAGCCTAAACCAATAGCACCACCGAGAGTGTGGCCATAGTTGCCGGAACTTAGATAGCCGACATACTCACCGTCGCGGACAATCGGTTCATTGTGGAACAACAGCGGTTCGGACTCCGTCAGGCGGAACTGCACCAGACGATTTTTGGGGCCGCTCTCTTTCCGTGCGATCACGGCCTCGCGCCCAATGAAATCGCTGCCTTTGTCCACCTTGACAGCAAAGCCCAGGCCAGCGTCGACAACGTGATCTTCGCAGGTAATATCGTGACCAAAATGGCGGAAGCCCTTTTCGATCCGGCAGCTGTCCATCATGTGCATACCACAGAGCTTCAGACCCATGTCCTGCCCGGCGTCATGCAGGGTTTCGAAGACGTGGCCCGCCATATCCGAAGAGACATAGATCTCCCATCCAAGCTCGCCTACATAGGTGACACGGTGAGCACGTGCGAGGCCCATGCCAATCTCGATCTCCTGTGCTGTGCCGAACGGATTGGTCGCGTTCGTGAAATCGTTGGGTGAGACTTTTTCCATCAGCGCGCGCGCATTCGGACCCATGATGGCCAGGACGCCTTCGCCGGCGGTCACGTCGGTGATGACCACGTTGAAATTACCTGCATGGCGCTGCATCCAGGTCTGATCCGCCAGACGGGTCGCCGCCGGGGTTACCACCAGATAAGAGGTTTCGGTCAGTCGGGTCACGGTGACGTCCGCCTCAATCCCACCTGTGCGGTTTAGAAACTGCGTGTAGACGATCTTGCCATTGGGCACCGAGTAGTCGCCGCCGCCGATATAGTTCATGAATCTCTCGGCATCCGGGCCTTCGACACGGATTTTGCCAAAGGAAGACATGTCATACATGCCCACATTTTCGCGTACCGCCATGTGTTCGGCAGCCGAATTCTCGAACCAGTTCTGGCGTTTCCAGCTGTACTGGTATTCGCGCTCCTGACCGTCATTCGCAAACCAGTTGGCGCGTTCCCAACCGGCCAGTTCGCCCATAACGGCGCCCTGTTCCAGCAGGTGATGATGGAACGGCGTCCGGCGAATACCACGCGCGGTGGCTTTCTGGCGATAAGGGTAATGGTCCGCATAGAGCAGACCCAGAGTCTCTTTCGAGCGCTCGAACAGGTACTTCTTGTTGCCCTGGAACGGTTGCATTCGGCTGACGTCCACGTCGCCAAGGTCAAAGGGCTTCTCGCCCGCGTCCATCCATTCAGCCAGCGCCATTCCCGCGCCACCGGCAGATTGGATGCCAATCGAGTTGAACCCGGCGGCAATCCAGACATTGTCCATCTCGGGCGCCAGACCCAGATGGTACGCATCATCGGGCGTGAAGCTTTCAGGACCGTTGAAGAAGGTGTGGATACCCGCCTCGGCCAGCATTGGCATCCGTTCGCAAGCGGCTTCAAGGATCGGCTCAAAATGGTCGAAATCTTCGGGCAGCTGATCGAACTCGAACGTGTCAGGGATACCATTCGTTGCCCAGGGTTTCGCGTTAGGTTCGAACGCGCCTAGCAGGATTTTACCTGCATCTTCCTTGTAGTAGGCGCACTCGTCAGGCACACGCAGCACTGGCAGCTGGGTCAGACCGTCGATGTTCTCGGTCACGATATAGAAGTGTTCACACGCATGAAGCGGTACATTCACACCGGCCATCCGGCCAACTTCGTGCCCCCACATACCCGCGCAGTTCACCACCATGTCGCATTCGATGTGGCCCGAGGCGCTGCCATCATCGGCGACCCAGTCCACACCAGTGACCGCCCGGCCCTGTTTGACGATGTCGGTGACCTTCACCCGCTCTTTCACTACAGCGCCGCGCTGACGCGCGCCTTTGGCCAAGGCCAGTGCAATATTGGCCGGATCACCTTGCCCGTCCAATGGTAGATAAACAGCCCCCTTGACGTCTTCGAGATTGATGTGTGGGTACAGTTCCTGCACGCGCTCATTCGAGATTTCTTCGACCTCGACACCAAAGGCCCGCGCCATCGCGGCCTGACGATAGATCTCTTCCTTGCGCTCTTCGGTCAAGGCCACGGTGATTGACCCGCAGCGCTTGAAGCCCGTGGCAACGCCGGTTTCTTCTTCCAGCGAGCCATAAAGTTCCTGGCTGTATTTCGCCAGCTTGGTCATGTTTGCGGTGGCACGCAGCTGCGCAATAAGGCCTGCCGCGTGCCAGGTGGTACCACTGGTCAGCTGTTTGCGTTCCAGCAGCACGACATCCTTCCAGCCCTTCTTGGTCAGGTGATAAGCGACCGAGCATCCGATGACGCCGCCGCCGATGATGACCACTCGGGCCTTGCTGGGAAGATCAACCATTGTGACGACTCCGCTAGTGTTTGATTCTGGCCAGAATGCCACGGGGGATCGACAACAAATGCACTAAAAGCGTCACGGTATCCGGGAAAATCATCTTTGTGCGGCCTGGCGTTTTTCCCGCCTCATGACAAAGGGCGTGACACCGAAGAAGCTTTTGTAAACAGACGAAAATCCGTTGGGGAAACCGCAGGCCATACCGATCTCACGCACGCTCATCGTGGTGTTCATCAGAAGATTATTGGCCTTGGCCAGACGCATTTCGCGATAGAACCCGTTGGGTGTGGTGGCGAAAAAGGATTTGAACTTACGCTCCAGCGATCGATTCGACAGGCTCAGATCCTCGACAATCTGCCGAATAGGCAGGGGGTCTTCGATATTCTCTTGCATCAGCTTAATGCATTGATCCAGCTTGGCGTCGCCGGTGGCCGTGGTCTTTGCCCCTGAAAATGGCTGCATGGATGAGAAATCGCGAATCTGCTCATGCAGCATGATATCCGCGACCGTCATTTTCGTCGGTCCTGAAATATGCCGCCCGATGACGGCCAATGCGATGTCGGCTGTGGCCCCCATTCCGGCACATGTAACCACCGGCCCGTTTTCCGTGGCGATTGAGAGTTTAGCCTCGAACCGGGCACCTCGTTCGCGTAGGAAAGAGGCGTTTTCCCAATGGGTCGCCAGATGTTCGGTGCCGTTTTCGTCTATGTAACGACTGGCAGCTTCAGACAGAAGAAAGACCTGTGCACCGCGATACGTGTAATCCGAAACGATACGGCCAAGCGAAAGGTCAGGTTGATCCGGGTCGGAGTTGCCAATGACAAAGAGATAATCGGCCTTGGGTTGCGGTGGCAGTTTTGTTGTCGAAACTACGGCGTCACTGCTGCTGGCCACATCGCCACCGCGCAGTGACCGATACGTGTAGGTGAAAGGCGGTGAAGCACAGACGCGGTTAGCCACCCGCAGAACATCCACAAGCGAGGCGAGTTCCAACAACACAAAACCCGGCGCGACGATAATGTCGAACTGCCAGAAGGTCTGTTGTGAATCGCTCTGTTTCGACTCTGCTGCCATCAGCGTTCTCAGACGATACTGTGTCCGGCCGTCCGCAATCGGTTGGCCAGCGTTTCGATGTGATCTGGGCCTATTTCGCAGCATCCGCCGACGATCGTGGCCCCCTGATCGACCCATCGCATGACATGATCCGCATAGGCATCCGGACCAAGGTCATGTCGTTGTTCCAAAGTGTCCACCGTAGGCGCATCTTCGAGGAACCCGTCCGAGATATGTGTGAACCCATTGGCATAGGCCCCAAATGGCAAGGACATGCCCGACAGGATGTCCAATGCTGCCGGGATCGCCTCGGGGCGCGAACAATTGATCAGCACAGCATCCGGTGAATACTCTTCGACCAATGTAGCTATGTCCGCCAAGGGTTCACCGGACCTGAGAAAGCTTCCTTCATCGTCATTGACCGACAGGGCCAGCCACACCGGTTTTTCAGACCCGGTTGTGCCGCGTAGCGCACCTTCGGCTTCGAGCACTGAAGAAACCGTTTCAATTAGGAACAGATCTACCTTATCCGCCATCAAACTGACCAATTCACCAAATTTTTGGGCGGCCTCGCTCGGGTCTGGCTGTAGGTCAGGTCTGTATGAGGCCAGCAATGGCCCCAGTGATCCCGCAACACGATTCTTCGTCCCTTCACAAGCGGCCTGAGCCTGCGACAGCGCGATGTTGATAAGAGTTTCCAACTGATCTTCGATGTTTTCGAACCGCAGTCGGGACCGGTGAACTGCATAAGTGTTGGTCGTTGCAATCGTCGCCCCGCGCCGAAAGTACTCTGCATGAACTTCGCGCACCAGTTCGGGGCGATCGATCATGACCCGGGTTGACCAAAGCGCCGTTGGCGCATCACCACTGCGCTTGACCAGTTCCTGCCCAATCGAGCCGTCCAAAAGGGTAATATCTGCCATGCCATCGCTCCTTAAGGCACAAGGACCAGTTTGCCCGGAAAGGCCTTGGATTGAAAATCAGCCTGCGCCAAGGCGATCTCACGCAGCGGATAAGTTCGCGAGATCAGCGGTTTGATCCGTCCCACATTCATCAATTCCACAAGGCGGCCAAAGACTTCGGGGGTCTGATGTGTACACCCATGAATCGTGATGTCGCGCAAGTAGATGTCCCGCAGATCGGCCTGAACAATTGGGCCTGCGATTGCGCCTGACACGGCGTAATGCCCGCCGGGTTTCAAGGCCAGGATCAGCGATGCCCAAGCGAGGCCGCCCACCACATCGATCACTGCGTCGAACATATCCTGCGGCGGCGATTCATCACGGTCAATCGTAGCTTTTGCCCCTTGGGATTTGACGACCTCGGCTTTCGCGGCACCTGTTACGCCCCAGACCGTGGCCCCGCGCAGTGCTGCGAGTTGCACAGCGGCCAGACCAACACCACCTGACGCACCGGTGATCAATACCTTTTGTCCTGCCGTCACACCTGCGCGGGTCAGCAGGTTCTCGGCGGTGCCAAAGGCGCAGGGAATGGCTGCAATTTCAACATCCGACAGAGGCGAGGTGCTGACGTCGTACAGATCATCCGCCTCAACCAGACAGTATTGCGCAAAGGCGCCGTCGATCTCGGACCCAAGCGCGATGAACCCCTGAGGATTTCCCGGGCGCGGGCGCGGCAAGTTGATCGGGCAGGTCACGCGTTGGCCCAGGCTGAAATGAACCCCGTCACCCACAGCCTCGACAATACCGCACAGATCCCCACCTTGAATGCGGGGGAAGTGCAAGGCACCGCCCCACCCACCGGATTCGACGTCCTGATCTACGGTGTCCGTGGCCCCCGTCACCTCGGACGCGTACCAACCAACTCGGGTGTTGATATCCGTGTTGTTCACACCCGCCGCGGCGACGCGAACAAGCACCTGGCCCAGACCGGGCTCGGGCACTGGAATATCTTCGCGCCACTCCAACGCTTCGGGTCCACCGTGACCAGTCAAGTAGACGCCAGACATGGATTTTGGAACGGCCATCTCAGACCTCATCATCCGGATGCAGTGGGACAGGGCCCATGGGAACGATGTCATACCGCGCGTTGAGATCGGCCATCTTGGCCTCGTCGGCAAAGTCGGTTTCGCTCATCTTTGCAAGTTCGGCAAGGAACCCATCAAACCCCGAAGGCTGAAAGATCATGAGCATTTTGGCTGGCGTATCACCCGCCACACGACAGGCATGCGGCACTCCGGGCGGCACGTGCATCGTGGTGCCCTGTCCACATCGATGCCAATCACCATCGACATAGAAATCAACCTGACCTTCCAGAAAATAGAAGGTTTCGGCGTGGGTGTCGTGACAATGAAGACCAAGCGCAAAACTGGCCTTCAGATTGTCTTCCATAAGCGTGTATGCGCCATCTGTGTCCTGACCTGACACCTTCACGTAGGTATGGTCATTTTCCCAGTCATAGCTGGGGCCCTCACCAGGCCCCAGTTTGGCGTATCGTTTGCTCATGGCTGTCTCCGCAAGAGGTTAAGCGCGCAACCGCTCGTTCTCGGGATCCCAGAGCGGTTGATCCTGCTCTACCACAGCACGGAACTTTTGACCGTAGATTTCGACCTCAAGTTCAGTACCGGGGTTCGCAAGATCGGCCTTGATCATGCCCAGCGCGATGGATTTGCCAACACGGTATCCCCATGCGCCCGAAGTGGTCTCACCTACGATCTCATCGCCTTGCCAGATGCAGGACATATATGGCGCGTCGCAATCTCCCGCATCAACAGTCAGGGTGACGAATGATTTCTTCACACCCTGCTGTTTTTCGTTCAGGATCGCCGCTTTTCCGGGGAAGTCCTGTGGTTTGTCCAGCTTCACAAACCGCTCCAACCCGCCTTCGAGCAGCGAGTAGTCGGTCGACAGATCGCCTTTCCAAGCGCGATACCCTTTTTCGATCCGCAGCGAGTTCAGCGCATACATCCCAAACGGCTTGGCACCCGCCTCGATGATCGCATCATAGATCGCAGGCATATGCTCGTTCAGCGCATGCACTTCCCAACCCAGCTCACCGGCGAAGGAAACGCGGATCAGGTAGGCAGGCTGCCCCGCGACGGTGGCGGACTGGTGGGTCAGCCATCCGGAGGTCAGATCAGCATCGCTCATACTCGACAGGATCTCACGCGATTTCGGACCAGTGACGATCAGCGTGTCGCGCGTGGTTGTGACATCCGTAATCGACACAGTGGCAGGCAACGCGTTCATCAGAATATCGCGGTCGTGCCATTGCGCAGTCGCCGCGGTGATCATCACGAACTCGTCTTCTCCCAGACGGATGCAGGACATCTCGGTCAGAATACGACCACGGTCGTCGGAGACGTAGATGAGGTTCATCCGGCCGACCTTGGGCAATCCACCGGTTGCGAGGCCGCGCAACGCCTCGGCGGCACCTTCTCCATTGACCATGAAGCGCGAGAAACCTGGCAAATCCAGTACGCCACAATGGTCTCGCACGGCCTCGCATTCTTCTTTGATCCGCTGCTCCCACGGGCCGGAACGGCCCCAGGTATGGGTCGCCTCAAGCGAGGTGTCATCGCCCGGCTTCGCGAACCAGTTGGCCCGCTCCCATCCGTTGTAGGCACCCATCACACCGCCCAGCGCTTTGACCTTGTCATGTACCGGCGACAGCTTCTTGTCACGCGCAGCAGGCCATTCGTGGTGGGGGAAATGCATGGCGTATTCGTTGCCGTAAACCTCCAGACCCTTCTGATTGCAGTAGTCCTGATCAGTGTAATCGGTGTAGCGGCGCGGATCGACGGCCCACATATCCCATTCGGTTGCGCCTTCGACAATCCACTCTGCCAGCACCTTGCCTGCACCACCGCCCTGCGCGATGCCGAATGTAAATGTGTGTGCCTCAAACGCGTTTTTCACACCGGGCATCGGGCCAATCAGCGGCAACCCATCCGGTGCATAGGGGATCGGCCCGTTGATGACACGACCAACACCCGAGGTCGCCATCAGCGGAACCCGCTCCATCGCGTCGGTCATGATGTCTTCGATCCGATCCAGGTCATCATTCCACAGCTGGAAGCTGAAATCCTCGGGCATGGGGTCGTCTTCCGTCATCCAGTGGCCCTTGCAGTTGGGCTCATAAGGACCAAGGTTGAAGCCATGCTTCTCCTGCCGCAGGTAATAGGATACGTCCACATCTCGCAGCAGAGGCAGCTTGGCACCGCTTTCCTTGGTCCATGCTTCGATCTCGGGGATCTCGTCCGTCAACAGGTACTGGTGGCTCATGACCATCGCAGGAACGGTACGACCTCCGAAGGGTTTGAACCACTCGCCCACGCGCTGGGCATAATACCCGGCTGCGTTCACAACATAGTCACAGGCAATATCGCCTTTTTCGGTCTGTACGGTCCATGTACCGTCATCATGCTGCGTCACGCCCGTTGCCGGGGTGAAGCGCAGGATTTTCTGCCCCATGTCCCGAGCGCCTTTCGCAAGCGCCTGAGTCAACTGAGCCGGATCGATATCACCATCCGACGGATCAAAAAGAACGCCCTCGAGATCATGGGTTTCCAGGAAGGGATAACGCTCTTTAGCTTCTTCCGGGGTCCACATTTCCATCGGGATGCCTTGATAGCGTCCCATCGCCATTGCGCGTTCGAATTCCTGAACCCGCTCTTTCGAATGCGCCAGACGGATTGACCCGGTCTGGTGGTAGTTCATCGGATAATCGACCTCGTCGCCCAGCCGCGAATACAGCTCGGTCGAGTACCGCTGCATGTTCATGATCGCCCAAGAGGTCGAGAAGGTCGGAACGTTACCCGCCGCGTGCCAGGTCGAGCCTGCAGTCAGTTCGTTCTTCTCCAGCAGGACACAATCGGTCCAGCCTTTCTTGGCCAGGTGATAAAGGGACGAGGCCCCCACCACACCGCCACCGATAATGACCACGCGGGCTTTTGTCGGAAAGTCACTCATGTGTTTTGTTCCCTGTTACTGTGCCTCTTGAGGCAGATCGTCCGTGATGTCGTAGTAATCGCCCTTGTCGGCGACAAAGATGTGCTTCGAGAGCATCAAACCCGTGGGTTCGCGGAGCGCACCCATGGAAACTGAAATCGTGTCCTCGTCATTGTGCTGCCAGAAGAGGAACGAGCCACACGCACTGCAAAACCCACGCCGGGCGATGTCAGAGGCGCGAAACCAGCTGAGTGTATCGCTTGCAGTGAAGCTAAGGTTGTCCTGATGGGTCGAAGTCGACGCCCAGACATGGCCCGATTGCGTTCGGCACTGGCTGCAATGGCAGACCGAGGGCGGCGACAGATCTCCGTCGATTGTAAATGCGACTGCGCCGCACAGGCAGGATCCGGTATGCATGTGTTTACCCCCTTGCTGCGGGCGAGCTGCTGGCCCCTAACAACACGCCGTAGATGACAAAACAGGTCGCCATTACGCGACGGACCCAAATGTTGAACACGGCCCCCAGCGCCGCTTTGCCCATCAGCGCACCTAACAGGGTGAAGCCGGTGTAGCTGAGCGTTGTGATGATCAGCGCCGTGGGCATGATCACTCCCATCTGCTGCCAGATTGGCACGTCGGGCTGAACGAATTGTGAGAAGGCGGCGAGGTATCCGGCCACGCTTTTGGGATTGATCGCCGCAACAGCCAGCGCATGAAAATAGACGTGCCGAGCCGGCCTTTCGGAGGCCGGTGCAGGTTTTGCAGCATTCATCCATCCACGTATTCCAACCCAGATCAGAAACCCTGCACCCAATAGCTTGACGATAAAGAACCCGGTCGGAGAGGCGGCAATCAAAGCAGTAACGCCCAGCGCAGACAGGATAAGAAAGGCGCTTGCCTGCGTGAGGATTGCCAGAACACCCAACATCGCCTTGGGGAACGGCAAACTCATCCCGTTCGAGATGCAATTGACTGCGTTCGGGCCCGGCGTGGTCACGAATACCACCCAGAACAGCGCGAATATGGTCCAGGCTTCAAAGCTCATCAATACACCGGTGGAGCGATGACCCAGATGGCCACCGCGGGCTCATCATAGGGGTTAGACCATTGATAAGGTTCGTGTTTGATCCGAAAACTGTCACCTGGCCCGACGGAAAATGCGCGTGATCCGATGTTCAGATCCAATCGGCCAGAGATCATGTAGCCCACTTCTTGCGTCGGGCGATTGGCGGGCGTCTGCATCTTCGAATTGGGCTCGAACGTGGAATGCACCATTTCGAAGTCATCGGTCAGATCCGGCGAGAGCAACTCTTCGATCAGCCCTTCTTCGCCCGACCCCATGGGACGACGTGACCCCGCGCGCACAACATACCCTTGCTCGTCTGCAGGTGCAGCTGAATGCGCAAACAACATCGACATGGGGACGCCAAGGCACTCGGCGATCTGGCGCAGGTCCGAGATCGAGGGGGCGGACATGTCGCGTTCAACCTGACTCACCCATCCCACCGACCGATCCAGCCGCGTTGCAATCTCGGTCAAGGTCAATCCTCGGGCCTTGCGCAAGGCCCTTAGGTCGGCTCCGAGTGTCGCGCTTTGGGGGGCATGGCTGTTCACTGGCCACTCCGAATCTTGTGAAATTTTTCTTCCTATTTTCACGATGAAGCAAGTTTGTGAAATTTCCAAGCATTTTTTCACGCATGGTTTTCGATTGGATTTTGAATTGTGCAGACCGCCAACCGCCGAGTTGACGACCGCAGGCAAACTTGGCCCTTAAGAACCGGCAGGTGAAAGGGTATCGAAAATATGAAACTAACAAGTTATGCGAAATGGCTTCAGACAGCTATTTGACTTCGGAAAGACGTCGCGCGGCGCTCCCTTGCCGTGTTTCCATCAAGAAGGGCTATCCTTCACGCCCTGGGTACTTCCCGGAACACGTTCAATGTCGGAAAGCTCGTTTGGCTTCAGAATTGAAGACCCGCAAAAACCTTCACTTCATCCAGCACATGTTGCGGCCAACGACGGCTGAAACTATCAGCAATCGTTTCGCGTTTCTCCGGCTCAAGCCCGGCGAGCAAACTGGGAAAGCGGCGCCGGTTTCTGGGTAAAGTCCACATTTCGATATCATTTTCGAAACAGTAGCGGGCAAAACGTACATCAACGAACTTCTCACTGCCCTCCATGTAATCCAGAGGTGGAAACAGTGATCCGGACAGCATGACGGTTCCGGTTCCCAACTGATGGACTCTGGTAGAGTATGTGAGCTTTTGATTCATCCGCAATAACGTGCGTTGCCGTATCGACCTTGGCGTCGGGTTTGAGAACGTCGTCGCGTGATAACCGAAGACGCGCTTATCCATTCCAACGCCCCGCGCACGGCGCAGGGTCTGACGGGCATAGTTGTCGGCATATTCGATATCGTCATCGACAAGAAAAACGGTGTCTTCAGGATCAGGTTGGAAAATAAACTTGCCGACATCCTTATAGTCCCGCTCGGGGATCACAGCAGTGACGTTGTCGAACTCGTTCAGAAAGCCAGGTACATCGTGATACTCATTCAGGCAGAGGAACACCCTGTCGACCTGCGACGCACTGCTTGCCACCGAATGAGGTAAAACGCCCACACGATCCGGGAAGGTTGCCATATGCGCGCGTTTTATCCCTTTTTTGGGCGCCCCGCCTGTGACCCTCGGATTGATTTCAGCTTCTTGAATCCCTGAGAAACACCCAAAAAAGAACCTTCGCTATGGATTTTGATATGAGATCGCTTCGAAACCCGCAAGGCGAACTCGAAATAGCCGTGCAATCCCCCGGAAATCCTTGGTTTTGATGCAAGCCAGCAACGACTGCGACAGTTAGGACTCTACAAAAACAGCCGTCAGAATATCTTGGAGTTTTTGCGCATCCAACGATGAGAATGCAGCTGGCTGATCGCTATCAATGTCAAAAACAGCAATGATATCGCCTGACTGATCCCGCACCGGAAGGACAAGTTCAGATCGGGTTGAAGACGCGCATGCAATATGACCCGGGAAAGCGTCAACATCCGGCACAAGCTGCACCTTGCCTGTCTTCGCTGCGGCACCGCAAACGCCGCGTTCGAACGGGATGACAAGGCACCCATGCCCACCTTGATAAGGGCCGATTTTTAGCAAACCAGGTTCCACCACACGATAAAATCCGGTCCAGTCAAAGCGGTCGTCAGAATGATGCACCTCGCACGCGACCGTGGCCATCAAAGCGACCTGATCCGTTTCGCCTTCGGTCAATGCTGCGATTGTGTTGGTCAGGCTGTCGTAATCGACTGTCATTGGTTCTTATCCATTGGGACTGCGCGGGGGCGCTGCCCCCGCACCCCCGAAGTATTTGGAAAAAGATGAAGGGTCAAACGCGTTCGATTGCAATCGCGGTGCCTTCGCCGCCGCCGATGCAGATGGCCGCAACTCCTCGTTTGAGGTCTCGCTTCTCCAATGCGTTCAGCAATGTAACCATGATGCGCGCGCCCGAGGCACCGATAGGATGACCCAGCGCACAGGCGCCGCCATTCACGTTCACTTTGTCGCGCGGCAATCCCATTTCATGCATGAACGCCATCGGCACAACCGCGAAGGCTTCGTTGACTTCCCACAGGTCAACATCCTCCTTGCTCCAGCCGATGCGGGACAATAGTTTCTGTGCGGCCGGAACCGGCGCAGTGGTAAACAGCCCGGGTGCCTGGGCGTGACTGGCGTGACCCAAAACACGGGCACGCACCGCCAGCCCTTGCGCTTCGGCCGCCTCGGCCGAAGCCAGAACAAGCGCCGCGGCCCCGTCCGAAATCGAAGAGGAGTTGGCGGCCGTCACTGTACCGTCCTTGCGAAACGCGGGTTTCAGCGTAGGAATTTTATCAGGGCGGGCAGAATTTGGTTGCTCATCGGTGTCGTGCACAAACTCACCCTTTCGAGTACGAACTGTGACCGGAGCAATTTCCCGATCAAATGCACCGTTTTCCTGTGCGGTCAGGGCGTTCGACAGAGACTGCAGCGCATACTCATCCTGCGCTTCGCGGGTGAACTGATAGGCTTCGGCACAATCCTCGGCAAAGGTGCCCATCAGACGGCCTTTGTCATAGGCGTCTTCGAGCCCGTCCAGGAACATATGATCGACCACCTGACCGTGGCCAATGCGGGCACCACCGCGCATCTTGGGCAGCAGGTAGGGGGCATTCGTCATACTCTCCATTCCGCCTGCAACCATTGTATCCGCATGGCCCAAGGCAATCTGGTCAAAGGCAACCATTGCCGCTTTCATGCCCGAGCCGCACATCTTGTTCAGCGTTGTTGCCGGGACCTCTTCGCCCAAACCAGCGGCAAAACCTGCCTGCCGCGCGGGGGCCTGGCCCTGCCCCGCTGGCAAAACACATCCCATCAGAACTTCATCAACTGATTGTGCCCCTGCCTGGCTTAACGCCGCCCGGATCGCGTCCCCCCCAAGGTCGGCTGCCGCAACCCCATCGAACATGCCTTGAAAACCACCCATTGGCGTTCTGGCGGCCCCTGCAATCACAACATCTTTCATCCGGGTTTTCCTCCTGCTTTTCGGTTCTTAAATACCGAATGGTAAGAATTGGCGTCTAGCGTATTTCTACGACTCATTTTTCAGTTTGGAGGGTGCCCAAACCATGGGGCTGACCAGCGCGTCAAACGGCGCAACGCAGATTATCACCGTTCATTCCGACCGGATCGATGCCGCAATGGCCATTCAGTTCAAGGAAGACATGCGCTCGGAAACCGAGACCGGCGCAGATCGCGTTGTGCTGGATCTATCCGGCGTTCAGTTCATCGATTCCAGCGGTCTGGGTGCCATTGTGGCGTCGATGAAGCAGCTGGGCAAAGACCGGCAACTGGATCTGGCCGGGCCGCAGCCAGTGGTCGAGAAAGTTTTTCGCCTGACGCGCATGGATACTGTTTTCCGGTTGTTTTCAACACTGGACGACGCGCTGTCCGCGCCAGATGCGTAACCAAGGCAGGAGTGAATGGGCGTGGAGCCAATTTGTAACAAGACCTGCCTGGAGCTAAGCTTCCACGCGACGGACACAGAAGCCAGCGCAGGTATCGCGCGGCCTAGCAGTGGTCTGGCAAATCATGGCTTGCCACCTCATAAATCGGACGATGTGAAGATTGCATTGGCCGAAGCAATCAACAACGTGGTGGAACACGCATACAATGGCATTGCACCGGCCAATGTTCAGGTCACTTGCCGACTGGACCGGGATAGGCTGGACATCCTGATCTCGGATACCGGCCATCCGCTGCCCGGTTTTCGGATGCCGGACGGAACGCCTGCACCGCTGGGGGAAACAACGCAAGACCTGCCGGAAGGGGGGTTTGGCTGGTTCCTGATTCATCAGCTCACCAGTGACATCCGGTATGAGCGCCGAGATGGGTGCAATCGGCTTTCCCAGCGGTTTAACTTCGGCAATGCGCCTAATCGGGCATAACTGGTCACAATAACGCCATTTTCGAAACATTGTCGCGCCGCAAACAACCGCCATACAGTGACTCGTAGCTCAGATAGCTTCCCTCGGCGCCACTTATCACAGCCCCCACCCAGTGAAAGGCGCCGAGGAACTTCTCTCCTGAAATCTCTGGACAATCCTGGATCAGTGAATAGCTTTCCCTTGTTTCAGGGAGAAAGAGCACACCATGAGGGATCTGCATAAACCAGGCCGGTCAGAAGTTTTTGCGACGCACGGGATGTGTGCAACATCTCACCCGCTTGCAGCTAAAGTAGCGATCGACACTCTGGAACAGGGCGGCAATGCAATGGACGCCGCTATTGCCGGAGCGGTCCTGCTGGGAATTTGCGAGCCGCAGATGACCGGGTTGGGCGGCGATTGCTTTGTTCTGTTCAACCGGGCTGGGGAAAGCCGAATCCGAGCCTTGAACGGTTCAGGCCGATCGCCAGCTGCAGCTCAGGCACAGCTTTTGCGCGATCAGGGCCTTTCATCTGTGCCCTTGAACGGGCCGGATGCCGTGACAATTCCCGGTGCTGTGGACGCGTTCTGCCATCTGGCAGAGACTGAAGGGCGTTTGGGGTTGGACGCGATCCTGACCCCTGCAATTCACTACGCGGAAGCGGGTGTTCCCGTTGCGCCCCGAGTTGCGTTTGACTGGAGAATTGGGGCGGAAACCCTGCAAGGTTCGGCGCGCGACCACTATCTGATCGACGGGCAAGCCCCTTCAGTCGGACAGATCTTTCGCGCGCCAGGTCAAGCCGAAGTATTGCGTCGGATCGCAAGCGAAGGTCGCGGCGCGTTTTATTCGGGCGACATTGCCGAGGACATGATTGCAGCCTTGTCCGCTCGCGGCGGCGTCCACACCGCTGAGGACTTTCAAAACGCGGGATGTAGCGACGCTCAGCCCATGCGCGGAGAATACAAAGGCGTTGATCTGGTGGAACATCCGCCAAACGGCCAAGGCGCGACTGCGATTTTGCTGCTGAATATCCTGAAACACTTTGATCTGACCCACATGGATCCATTCGGAGCAGACCGGATTCACATCGAGGCAGAGGCGACCAAACTGGCCTATGATGCACGCAACAGATTCATCGCAGACCCAGACCATATGGCCAGAGCAGAGCGCTTTCTTGACCCTGAACTGGCCGCCAAGCTGGCCGCGCTCATTGATCCCAAACGTGCAATACCTGCGGCGGCACCTTTGACCGAAGCCATTCACAAGGACACTGTCTATATCACTGTCGTTGACCGCGATCGGATGGCCGTGTCGTTGATCTACTCGATCTTTTACAGTTTTGGATCGGGCATCGCATCAGAAAAATATGGTATCTTGCTTCAGAACAGAGGCGCTGGATTCACGCTGGAGCCGAGCCACCCGAACGAGCTGGGCGGCGGCAAGCGTCCGATGCACACGATTATTCCGGGGATGCTGACCGAAAACGACCGCGTCACGATGCCCTTTGGCGTGATGGGCGGAGCGTATCAACCAACTGGCCACGCGCGATTTGTGTCCAATCTCAGAGATTTCGGCCTTGAACTGCAAGAGGCCATCAACGCCCCTCGCGCATTCTTCGACGGATCTGTTCTGAAGCTGGAACGTGGCTACCCAGAAGAGGTGCTGAAACAATTGACAGAAATTGGACACACTGTCGAAACACCCGAAACGCCACTAGGGGGTGCGCAAGCGATCCGAATCCGGGAAGACGGTGTTTTGGAAGGTGCCAGCGACCCGCGCAAGGACGGCTGCGCCCTTGGATACTAGCAGGCGCACAACCGCCACCGAGGTGGCAGGTAACTTTAGTTCAGGTGGAAATGCAGGGGGTATGCGCCGTCTTCGAACGGACCAAACATATTGGGGATATCCGGGTGCTCGACCGGCTCTCCGGAATAGTCGGCAACCAAATTTTGTTCTGAAACATAAGCAACATAGAAGGATTGGTCGTTCTCAGCCAACAGGTGATAGAATGGCTGCTCTTTCCGTGGACGGCTGTCTTCAGGGATGGCCTGATACCATTCCTCGGTATTTGAAAATTCTGGATCCACGTCAAAGATTACCCCTCGGAAAGGGTGTTTTTTGTGACGAACCACCTGGCCTAAGCCGTATTTTGCACGTGTCTTTAGCATTGTTTCAGCCCCCAGAGCATTTACTACCCGTTTCTGGCCCGAAAAGCCAATCATTGATGTGAAACTCAGGGAAACAGTCTGTGAACCTAATACTGACAGTGTTCGAAATCGTAGCGCCGGTCTTTCTGTTGGCGGGGATTGGTTTTGCCTGGGTCAAACTGGGGTTCGAGTATCGCCTGCAGTTCGTCACCCGCTTTGCGACAACCCTGGCAATGCCCAGCCTGATCTTTGTTGCCCTCATGCAAACCGAAATCCCGGGCGGAGATCTTTCGCGCTTCACAATGGCGACCTTGCTTGCAAATCTTTTGCTGGCGTTGGTGTTCTGGCTGATCGTTCGCGGCTTGAAACTGGATCAGAGAACTTACCTGTCACCTTTGATTTTTGGTAATACCGGCAACCTCGGCCTGCCGTTGTGCATTTTTGCCTTTGGTCAGATCGGCTTGGGCTATGCAGTCATCTTTCTGTCTGTAACTGCACTGTTTTCCTTCACCTATGGGATTTATCTGGTCGCAGGAAAAGGTGCATGGGGCCAGGTTGTGCGCCAGCCGATGGCTTGGGCTACGATCCTTGGTGCAGTTTTTCTTTGGCAAGGCTGGCAAACACCTAAATTCCTGACAAACACATTGGAGCTCTTGGGGCAAATGGCCGTCCCACTGATGCTGGTCACCGTCGGCGTGGCAATCGCCCGCCTGACGTCACGTAGCCTGGGGCAAGCGATCTGGCTGTCAGCGTTGAAGCTGACCGTGTGTTTTGCTTTGGGATGGGGTATCGGGGTGCTGTTTGATCTGGACACCATCGCTTTTGGCGTTCTGATATTGCAGATCTGTACGCCGGTTGCGGTAACCTCTTACCTGTTGGCAGAACGGTTTGGGGCCGATTCCGATGCAGTCGCTGGCATGGTCATGGTATCCACCGTGCTTTCCGTCGCAGCGTTACCGGTTATTCTGGCTATCGTTTTATAACGATTGTGATTTCATAATTACTCAATCTGCGTTAGAATGCCCCAAAAAAGGCACGAGGCACATGAGCAGAATTCTTATCGTACTCTTCGGGGTGCTGCTTCTGGCATCCTGTGGGGGTGGCTCCAAACAGCCGCCCAGCAGATTGAACGACGCGTGCAGCATTGCGCGTGAAAAGCCTGACTACATCAAGGCCTTCAAAAACACCGAGCGCAAATGGGGCGTTCCCGTTCACGTTCAGATGGCCACGATCTATCAGGAAAGCCGCTATCGCCATGATGCGCGCACCCCGCATAGATACGTTTTAGGCGTCATCCCGATGGGTCGTCAAAGCAGCGCTTACGGCTACGGTCAGGCGCTTGATGGTACGTGGGAGCAATACCAGCGCGAAACCGGAAAACGCCGGGCCAAGCGGGATCGTATCCGCGACGCGTCAGACTTCATCGGCTGGTACATGAATAAAAGCAACGAACGTAACGGCATCCACCCGGCAGATACGCGCAATCAATACCTCGCTTATCACGAAGGTCATACCGGGTACGCGCGCGGCAGTTACAACAGCAAATCCTGGTTGTTGAACGTGGCCAATGACGTGGACGCGCGTGCGCAATTGTACCAAGCGCAGTTGGCGAACTGCAGATACTGACACATTCGGGCGGGTCAGCGATTGCCTGACCCGACCCTCTTTCTGTTCGAGAACAAGCCCTGATCGAGGCGTCCACCTTCATTCAGCGCACCGAGCAGAACGCTTGTCTGCCCACCGGCGTTATCGTGAATCACCCATTTGCGCAATTCGACCGGGTTGTCCGTAAACATAAGCTCAATCCGGCCTGCCTCGGGGTTCTTGGGGTCTTGTGCCGTGACCACGGTGGCTGTGCCGTCAAAGCTGTGGCCTACGACCATATTGGCCTGACCCAAGTTCACATTCCGCGCCAATACAATGGACAGCGGCGTACGCTTCAGCGGGTATTGCTCGGGGGGCTGGTTGGATTTCGGATCGAAAATCTGAACACTGCCCGAACGTGCCAAAACAACTGCGCTATTGGGTGGGTCATATTCGAACCGCATCTTGCCCGGGCGCTGCATCCACAGCTTACCGGTGCTCAACGATCCGTCATCGTTCACTTGCGTGAAAGTCGTCTCAACCGTTTTCAATCCGTTCAGGTAATTCGAAATCTGCGAAAGCGGCAGCTTATCCGCCGCCCATGCGGCAGGAGCGGCCAGTGTCAAAGCAAGGGCAAAAGCGATCTGTTTCATGCCGTACAGATAGGCCTTCTGCCCTTGTTATTAAATATCTTACTGCTCGGGGACGAGGATTTCCCTCTTACCGACGTGATTTGCCGCAGAAACAACGCCTTCGTCTTCCATCTGCTCAACCAGCCGCGCAGCTTTGTTGTAGCCAATGGCAAGTTTTCGCTGAATGTAAGAGGTCGAACATTTGCGATCCTTGATCACAATCGCCACCGCCTGATCATACAGGGCATCCTCTCCGTTTGTATTGCCGCCGGTGCTCAGACCCAGAACAGCGTCGATATTGTCAGCCTTGTCCTCAGCCGGGCCGTCCAGCACCGTGTTCACGTAGTCTGGCGGACCAAACTGTTTCAGGTGGTTGACGATTTCCTCGACCTCTTCATCTGAGACGAATGGCCCGTGGCAGCGGGTGATCTTGGCCCCGCCAGCCATATAGAGCATGTCGCCCTGCCCCAGAAGCTGTTCAGCGCCCATTTCACCCAAGATAGTGCGGCTGTCGACTTTCGAGGTCACTTGGAATGAAATCCGCGTCGGGAAGTTGGCCTTGATTGTACCGGTGATCACGTCGACCGAAGGGCGTTGTGTGGCCATGATCAGGTGAATGCCCGAGGCCCGCGCCATCTGTGCCAGACGCTGGATGCAGGCTTCGATTTCCTTGCCTGCAACCATCATCAGGTCAGCCATTTCGTCGACGATCACGACGATATAGGGCATCGCTTCGGGTGCGAATTCTTCGGTCTCAAAGGTTGGCTCGCCGGTTTCATCGTCAAAGCCGGTCTGTACCGTGCGGCTGAACAGCTCGCCCTTGGCCAGCGCGTCTTTCACGCGACCGTTGTAACCGGCAATATTGCGGACACCCATTTTGGACATCTTGCGATAGCGGTCTTCCATCTCACCCACGACCCATTTCAGCGCGACGACCGCCTTTTTCGGGTCGGTGACGACTGGCGAGAGCAGGTGCGGGATGCCGTCATAAACGGAAAGTTCCAGCATCTTCGGATCGATCATGATCAGGCGGCATTCATCCGGTGTCAGCTTGTACAGCAACGACAGGATCATTGTGTTGATTGCCACCGATTTACCGGAACCGGTGGTCCCTGCGATCAGCAAGTGAGGCATCTTGGCCAGGTTCGCCACAACGGATTCGCCGCCAATATCCTTGCCCAGTGCCAGAGGCAGTGCATGATTGCCATCGCCAAAGTCACGGCTGGCGAGAATTTCGCGCAGAACCACCATCTCGCGGTTTTCGTTGGGCAGTTCGATGCCGATGACAGAGCGTCCCGGCAGGGTTGAAACACGTGCCGACAGCGCTGACATCGAACGCGCAATGTCATCGGCCAGGCCAATCACGCGGCTGGCTTTCAAACCCGGAGCCGGTTCCAACTCGTACATGGTGACAACCGGACCAGGGCGAACGCTGACGATCTCACCTTTGACGCCGTAATCATCCAGAACATTTTCCAGCATCCGCGCGTTTTCTTCCAACGCCTCATCACTCAGATGATGACGCTGAATGCTGGCCGGATTCGATAACAATCCCAGCGGAGGCAGTTCGAAATCGGCATGCTTGTCCTCAAACGACAACGCCGGTTGCGCTTCGGCCTGTGCCCGTCGGGATGGCTGCGGTGTGCGGCGCACGGGTTGCGCAACCACGGGTTTTCGCGGTTCGGCCACAGGGATTTTCATTGCAGGTCGCGGCTGCGGTGCGGGCTCTTCAACATCTTCGAAGACCGGGGCATCGTCTACTTCCGGCTCAGACGCATAATGATCCAGCATCGGCTCCGGCGTATATCCCGTCGGTGCCGGATCTTGCCACTCTGTAGTGACATCCGTCGAAACCGGAGGCTCGGGCGGCAAGCCCGCAGCCGTCACCGGCGGCTCCATCGGCAGACCATCCGGCTGGCTTGTATTCAGGATCAGCGGACCAGGGCGGCGGCCTCGACCTTTGGTCAATGGCAGGTTCGGGTCCGGCTCGGGCGTCATCTCACCTGCCGCCACTTTGCGATTGCGTACAGCGGCCGAGATTTTCGACCGGATGCGATCCTCGCCCGGCATCTCATCAAAGCCCGCGATCGGTTCAGGATCGACCAGCTCAGGTTCGGGCATAGGGTCAGGGCGGCGGATAAGCGACGGCATGCGCGACAGCAGTCCGCCTTTCACCGCAGGTTCCGGGCTTTCCAGCTCGGGGTCTTCAAAGATTGGATCAGCGTAAGCCAGATCGTCTTCATAAATGGCCTCTTCCGCCTCAGTACGCGCAAGTTTGCGTTCTTCCCACTGCGCTCGGCGATCCCGTGCCGCTTGCGCCGCCGACGCCGCACCGCGCCCCATCAGGGTCATCAGCATGTCATAGGACATCACAAGGCCCAGCAGGAAGGCGTGGAAACCACGTTTCACGTCGGCCTTAGTGAAGCCCAAAACAAAAATGCCCAGCGCAATCATGCCGACCGCCATGGTCAATGACATTAGCTTGACCAGAAAATGTGAAGAGATCGGCAACAGTGTCAGCAACGCTCCCATGACAGTGTCGCCAAACAAACCGCCCAGCCCATAGCTGTGGGTTGCGCGCCATTCGGCATCGGGAACAAGGGTCGCGGCATAGACCGAGACAACGGCAATCCAGATCGGGGCAAAAATCAACCTTGCGATGGCCCGGTCTTCACCGAAGTGGCCCGCGAAACGCAAACCCCACGCGATCAGAACAAGCGCGATGCCCCAGCTGCCCCACCCCACGATCATGAACAAGGGCGCTGCGATCGACGCGCCAATCCGTCCCATCCAGTTCTGTACCGGGGCGTCGGTCGACACCATCCAGTTCGGATCATCGGGCGTGTAGGACCAGATCATCGCCGCCGCAGCCAAACCCAGCAGAATCAAGGCGATACCGATCAGTTCCTTACTGCGTCGCTCCAAAGCGGCCTGCGTGGTGCTGTCCAACAATGGATCGCGGTTGCGCGCGTTATATGATGCCATTTTGCCCTCGTACCTCACGAATAGATGCAGTCGCGGAGTGTGATCAGACCACGCTGCAACTCTGTTTTTGGGGCCACCAATGCAACCCGGATAAAGCCTTTGCCCGGGTTATTCCCCGGATCACCTTGTGAAAGATATGCGCCCGGCAGAACCCGAACCCCGGTGCCCTTCCAGACTTTCAATGCAGTGTCTTCGCCATTCTCGACCGGCAGCCACAAAAAGAACCCCGCCTCTGGCGACATGTATCCCTGCACACCTGCGAACACATGATCCGCGATAGCGTATTTTTCCTGATACAGCGCACGGTTTTCCTGAACATGTTCCTCATCTGCCCAGACCTTTGCTGCGGCAGCTTGCAAGGGCAGCGGCAGAGGCGACCCGGCATAGGTGCGCAATTGCTTGACTTGCTTGATCGTCTCGGGCCCACCCGTGATCAGCCCCGACCGCAACCCGGCCAGGTTTGAGCGTTTGGAAAGCGAATTGAACAACGTGATCCGCTCAGGATCAGCACCAAGTTCTTGCGCGACGGTCAGAATACCTGTCGGGGCCTTGTCCCGGTAAATCTCGGAATAGCATTCATCCGCGAAAATGCGGAAATCGTATTGCTCGGCCAGACGGATCAGTTCGACCCAATATTCGCGAGAGGCAACAGCCCCCTGCGGGTTGGCAGGCGAACAGATATAGGCCACGGCGGTGCGATTCAGCACATCTGCAGGCAGACCAGCATAGTCCGGCAGATGGCCCGTCGCGGCGGTGGCAGGCACAAAATAGGGCTGCGCTCCTACCGAAAGCAAGGCGACCATATAGACCTGATAAAACGGATTCGGGCACAGGATGATCGGTTGCTGGCCGTTCTTCTGTTCAGGACACAGCGCCATGGCGGCGTTGTACAGCCCCTCACGGGTGCCGTTCAGTGCCATCACATTGGCATCCGGGTCCATCTGGACCCCATAGCGTCGATAAATCCAGTCTGTGATCGCACCACGCAGGTCTTCCGAGCCTTCGTTCGGAGGATACCCCTGAAACCCGGCGGCGTTTTCGATGATGACATCAGTCACCCAGGCCGGAAAATCATGCGTGGGTGCGCCAATGGTCATGTGAACAACGTCACCGCCCGGCTGGTGATGATCCAACAGGGCGCGCAGACGCGGGAATGCATAAGCCGGTAGGTTCGAAAACCGCTCGGGGAAATTCATAATACTGCCTCAATATCGGGGTCATTTGCGCCCCGTTTTTTTAGCAGATTACAGTCCGTGCGCCTCCCCGTCCAGACAAAGAGGTTCCGAATCAGGGGATTGTGGCATTCAGGCCAGTACCGATTCCGCCGCTGAACCCAGCCGCAAAAGCGCCTCTTCCGAGCCGGGATAGCCCAGCATCATCAGACCGCAACTGGGAGTTCCAGTGGGCAGGCTCAGCGCTGCAAGACCCATCAGATTGCCGATCCGCGTGTTGCGCAGGGCCAGCAGATTCTCGGTCACGTAATAGTCGTGGTCATTCATCAGCCGCTCCAGATTGGGCGGCAGAATCGGTGCAGTGGGGGCCAGAACGGCATCAAACCCGGCGGTTGCTGCATCCCACGCGGTGCGGCAAGCCTTGAGCTTGGACCAAGCGGACACATAGTCGGGGCCGGAAAACTCCATTCCGATGCGGAAACGTTCAAGGATCTCGGGGTACATCGCCTCGGGGTTGGCCTCGATCACATCGCGCCACAACCCATAGGCCTCGGTGGTGTAAACGATGCTGGTCAGGGTCATGGCCTCGTTCAGTGCAGGCACCTCCAAAGGCACAATTTCGGCCCCTGCATCCGCAAGTTTAGCAAGGGCATCCTCATACGCCTTGCGGGGCGTATCACGCAGGTCGTCCTTGGCAATGTTTTGCAAATCGGCAAAGCGGCGACCTTTGACCGAAGCACCACGCAGATCGGCAGGCATTCCGCCCTCGAGTAGAGCCAACATATGCGCGGCGTCCTCGACCGACCGCGCCAGAGGCCCAACCGTATCAAAACGCAAGCAGAGCGGCACCACACCTTCCAGACTGAGTCGTCCGGCAGTGGTTTTCAGCCCCACCAAATCGTTCCACGCCGCCGGGATACGGACCGACCCGCCGGTGTCCGATCCGATTCCGCAAGCCGCCAGACCCCAGGCAACCGAAGCGCCAGCCCCTGAAGACGACCCACCCGGCACGGCTGCCTCGTCATGTATGCAGGGCGGAGTTTCGGTGATCGGGTTCAGCCCAAGCCCGGAAAAGGCCAACTCGCTCATATGAGTCTTGCCCAGACAGACGGTGCCCATCTGCGTCGCGTTGCGTAACACCAGCGCATCCGCATCCGGCAGGCGATCCTTCAACAGAGCCGAGCCCGCCTCGGTTACGGTTCCTGCAGTGTCGAACAGGTCTTTCCAACTGATCGGGACCCCGTCCAGCAAAGAGCGTCGCAGGCCCAATTTGGCGCGCTGCTTTGCTGCTTCAGCCTCAGACCGGGCGCGATCATGGGTGACGCGGGCATAGATGCGGTCCCGATGCGGGTGGGCGTCGATGGCCGCAAGATAGGTCTCGGTGAGCTCGACCGGATCAATCTGACCCATCCCAATGCCACGGCCCAAATCACACGCGGTCATGGTCAACCAATCCTGCATCCTGCCCCCTCCTGCTTTTCGGCTTAAGGGGACGGTAGCGACAGGACTGCACATGGACAATCCCGAAAGGGCGCGCATATTGCAGGGCATGACACAGGCATCTGATATTCTGATCGTGGGCGGCGGGCTGAACGGCCCTGCTTTGGCGCTGGCACTGGCACAAACCGGTCACTCGGTCACGGTGATCGATGCGCTGGCTGAGAAAGTTCGCAAGAATGCGGCATTTGACGGACGTGCTTATGCGCTGGCCCTGGCGTCGCAACGCCTGCTGGATGCCATCGGCGTGTGGGATCGTGTTGCGGAACACGCTCAGCCGATGCTGGAAATCAAGGTTACAGACGGCCATGCCGGAACAGGGCCATCACCCTTTTTCATGCATTTTGACCATGCCGAGATCGAAGAAGGCCCGATGGGCTTTATGGTCGAAGACCGCCATCTGCGCCGGGCTTTTCTGGACGCGATGACGGAAGAACCGCGCATCACTCAGGTAAGCGGTAAGACCGTCGTAGCCCAACAGACCGACGCCACCGAAGTGACCTTAACGTTGGACGACGGCACAACCGTGCAAGGCGGCCTGCTGGTCGGCTGTGACGGCCGCCGCAGCGGCACCGCGTCGCGGGCGGGTATCAAACCCACCGGTTGGGACTATGGCCAAACGGCGCTGGTCTGCGCCATTGATCATGATCTGCCGCATAACGGCATTGCCCATCAGTTCTTCATGCCGCCCGGCCCGCTGGCGATTCTGCCGTTGACCGGAAATCGCAGCTCCATCGTCTGGAGCGAACGCACCGAGACCGCAGCCCGGATCAACGCCCTACCCGAAGAAGATTATCTGCAGGTGCTGCGCCCACGGTTTGGCGATTTTCTGGGTGATATCCACCTTGCTGGTGATCGTTTCACATACCCGTTGAACCTGACCATCGCCAATTCCTTTGTCGGCATCCGCATGGCGCTGGTCGGGGATGCCGCCCACGGAATGCATCCCATCGCCGGTCAGGGGCTGAATGCCGGCCTACGCGATGTCGGGGCCTTGGCCGAGGTTCTGACACTGGCCGGGCGACGCGGCGAGGATATCGGATCGACCATGGTGCTAGAGCGGTATCAGGAGTGGCGCCGCTTTGACACTGCCTCGCTTGCGATGGCGACGGATGTCTTCAACAAGCTGTTTTCCAACGATAACCCCCTACTGCGCCTTGGACGAGATATTGGCATGGGAATTGTCGGCTCTTTACCCGGGTTGCGTCGCGGCTTTGTCAGGGAAGCAGCCGGGTTGACCGGAGACCTGCCCAAATTGTTGCAAGGGCGACCTATCTAGTCGAGCTGCCGCGCCTCGTCGATCAGCATGACCGGGATCCCGTTGCGGATGGGAAAGGCCAATCCGGCGGCCTTGGACACAAGCTCTTGCTTTTCAGCGTCATAGTGCAGCGTGGTGTGTGTCTGCGGGCAGATCAGCGCTTCGAGCATGTGGCGGTCAAAAGCATGGTCGGGGTTGGTCATTGCAGTTTTTCCTCGTTCGATCCGCCGCGCATGGCAAATTCGATCAGTGTCACCAATGTCTCGCGCCGGGTGCGCAGGCAGGGGGCCTCCAGCAGGGCTTGTTTGTCTTCGGGATCAAAATCCAAAAGCATCGACAAAGAGTTCACAAGCAACTCATCGTCTGCGTCTTTCAATGAATCCCAATCAGTGGACAGTTGCCGGGACGAAAAGAAACGTTCCAGCAAGTTCAGAAACTTGGTGCGGTTGAACCCGTCATCTTTTTCGGACCTACCAAGATCCCGGTCGAAGCCGTTCCACGAGACAGCGCACCGGCGATAGGGCGTGAATGCGTCCAGCTCGGACGCAATGCGGAACCGCGACACACCTGTCAACGTGATCAGGTACCGACCATCTTCTGTTTCGGAAAACTGCGTCACCCGCCCGGCACATCCGATACGGTGCAGCCTGTCCTCGTCGCTGACCGAAGGGTTCGGCTGAACCATTGCGATCAGCCTTTCCTTGGTTTTCAGCGCGTCGTCCAGCATCTGCAGATAACGCGGTTCAAAGATGTGAAGTGGCAGGCGCGAACGGGGCAACAGCAGTGCCCCGGGCAATGGAAAAACGGATACCGTATCCGGCAGGTCGGCGGGATGCATCATGTACCCAATTCTAGCTCTGATCAGAGATTAGGCAAATATCATCGAGCTGAGCTTGCGACGTCCGTTCAGAACAATCGGATCATTGGGCTTGAGTGCATCAAAAATGGTGAAAAGCTGGGTCTTGGCCGCGGCATCATTCCACTCACGATCCCGGCGGAACAGCTCCAGCAGTTGCGCTACGGCCTCTTCCACATCCCCGTTGGCGTGCAGGGCCTGAGCCAGATCGAACCGGGCTTGGTGGTTGTCAGGATCAGCCTCAACAGCGGCCGTCAACTCGGCAACCGGACCCGCATCCGCGGCCTGTTTGGCCAGCTCAAGCTGTGCATGTGCAGCCTCCAGCTCGGCGGATGCCGAAATCTCGGCAGGAGCACCGTTCAGGATCGCCTCGGCCTGTTCCAGATCGCCGGTGGCGATATGGGCGCGCACCAACCCGCCATAGGCCGCTGCGTGGTTCGGGTCTTCGCCCAAAATAGCCGCAAAGGTCTGTGCCGCGTCCGCAGCTGCGCCTTCGGTCAGCATGTCTTCGGCAGCTTGCACGGCATCATCCAACTGGCCGCCCGGGCTTTCACCACCTGCAGCTTCGATCACGCGGTCGACAAATGCCTTGATCTCGGACCCCGGCAACGCGCCCTGAAACCCGTCAACCGGCTGACCCTTGAAAAAGGCATAAACGGTTGGAATCGACTGGATGCGCATTTGCGCGGCAATTGCCTGCGCCTCATCCACATTGATCTTGACCATCTTCACCGCGCCTTTCGCGGCAGTGACGGCCTCTTCCAGCAGCGGGCCAAGAGTCTTGCACGGGCCGCACCAGGGCGCCCAGAAGTCAACAATCACAGGCGTTTCCTGTGAAGCTTCGACCACGTCGGCCATGAAAGTGGCCTCGCTCCCGTCTTTGATCAGATCGGTGGCGGGGGCATCTGCGCCGTTCAGAAGGTCCATGGCAATCACTCTTTCGTTCGAACTCGCGCCCTATATGCAGTCGCTTGTGGCAGAAACCAAGGGCAGAGTTTCATCTCAGATGTCGAAGGTCGCAAAGACCGGGGCGTGATCGCTGGGCTTTTCCCACCCGCGCGCATCCCGCAGGACACGGCTGGAATGGCCCGCGTTGGAAATATCCGGCGTGGCCCAGACCTGATCCAGCCGCCGCCCCTTATCCGCCGCGTCCCAGTCGCGCGCGCGATAGGACCACCAGCTATACAGTTGGCCTTCGGGAATATCCTGCCGGGTGATATCGACCCAACCGCCTGCATCCTGCGTCTCGGCCAGATGCTCAACTTCGATTGGAGTGTGCGAAACCACCTTGAGCAGTTGTTTATGCGACCAGACATCATCCTCGCGCGGGGCGATGTTGAGATCGCCGACGAGAACGGATTTTTCCGGCTTTTCCGCATGGAACCAATCGCGCATGTCGGTGAGGTAATCCAGCTTCTGGCCAAATTTCTCATTCACTTCGCGGTCTGGCACATCCCCGCCCGCCGGAACATAGAAGTTGTGAATCGTGACACCATTTTCCAACCGCCCGGCAATGTGACGCGCATGGCCCAGATTCGCGAAATCCTTGTCACCGACTTCTTCCATCGGCAGACGCGACAGGATGGCAACGCCGTTATAGCCCTTTTGCCCCCGTGCAACCATGTGGGTGTAGCCCAGTTCGGCAAACCCCTCGGTTGGAATCTTTTCCACTGGCGATTTGCATTCCTGCAGGCACAGAACATCCGGTGCCTCTTCCTGCAGCAATTTCAGCACGATCGGCTCACGCAGGCGGACCGAGTTGATGTTCCAGGTGGCAAGGGTAAAGGGCATGGGATGGGATTCCTCTGTCGCGATTGGCGCAGGTTAGCGTGGTGCGGAACCGGGTGCCACGAGAAAAGGGCGCAGAACAGATGCGGATTGTTTATTGTCAGCTTTGCGGACGGAGCAGTCATTCATCGCGCGACCGATCAAGTGCAAATAATCAGATTCTGCCTATAGTCTTGGCAAGCGCAATTCAGAATCAGAAATTTGTTCCAGAAGGAGTTTCGTTATGGGCTGGGGGAAGAGTTTAGGTGCCATCAAGGCATTGGTTTTGGGGGTAATCGTCGCGACTGCGAGTCATGCCGAGGATTTTGACCCATCGAACGCTAACACTGCGGACCGCATGACCTATCATCGCGCAGTTGATGCTGCTGTCTGGGCCATGCCTTTGATGAACTTCAAATTCTACATCGATGCTCTCGCTCGGGCCGGTGTCGGGCCGAATGACATTGGTTACAATTCGAAGGTTCAAGATTGGCGCTTCCAAACCGCTACGCCCAACAATACGACGCCCTATATTCATGCATATTGGAACATCAAAGATGGGCCAGTTGTGTTCGAAATGCCTGCTTCAGTCGAAGGGATTGGCATCTTTGGCACCGTGATGGACGCTTGGCAACGCCCACTTGACGATGTGGGCTCAAAAGGGCGCGACAGAGGCCTTGGCGCAAAATACCTGTTGGTGCCGCCAAATTATGATGGTCCGCTGCTCAGGAATGCCCTGGTCTATGAGCAGGAAACCAATTTCGGCTTTGCTGTGCTCCGGCCGATTATCGCCGGAGGTCCGACCGAAGAAAACCTTGCGAGGGCCACTGCATTGACTAAACAAATCAAGGTGTATCCGCTGTCAGAGGCTGGAGAGGAGGCCACAACAAATTATGTTGATGTCTACGGCGTGCCGCTGGAAATGACGCCTAAGATGGATGGTGGAATCTATGGTCACATCCACGAGATGATAGGCGAAGAAGTCGTGTTGGATCGCGATCTTGCCATGATGGGTGCACTTGCACGTATCGGAATCAAGCGTAACGACCCTTTTGAACCCGATGCAAAATTGCAGGCTATTTATGATGTAGCTGGTCCTGAAGCACTCGAATACATGATTGACCAGTACCACCGTGTGCTCAATCCATTTGTGTTCGAAGGGAAGAAGTGGTCAGCGCTTGTTCCCGATGGATCGCGAGAAACAGAATGGAGCTATGAATACCCTTCATACTACGACTATGTGGCGCGCGGTGCACTTTACTACGCGATCATAACAAGTGTTAAGAATTACGGGACAGCAACCTACTACCTCGATCTGGCCGAGACTCCAGATGGAGAGTGGCTCGATGGCAACCGCAATTACAAAATCACCGTACCTGCCAATGTTCCGGTCCGCGATTTCTGGTCGATCACGACTTACGATCTGGAAACGGCCTCATATCTTCGAGACATTGAGCCAAGCACTATCGATTCTAACATGGCCAGCGTCGTTAAGAACGACGACGGGTCCGTTGATATTTTCTTCGGGCCAAAGGCACCAGAAGGAAAAGAAAGCAACTGGCTTCCAACCAATCCAGAACGTCGTTTTTTCCTTCTCGCGCGGTTTTATGGTCCGGAACCTAGTCTGCTGGACAGTAGTTTTGAGCTGAATGACATGGAACGAACGGATTGAAAAATTTTAGTGTCCGCTTTGGGCTCAAAGCGGACTTCAACTCGCCACCCCTGACAAAAAAAGCCGGGCCATTCGGCCCGGCAGTCCAACAGGGAGGTGCATGTCATAACCCGGACATGCGCGGGTTGGGAGTAACCAAATTATGACTTAAGAGTATCACTTTGATCCACATCAATCCATAACGAGTTAAGACACCAGCCGATATCCACCAGATTCTGTGACCAAAAGGCGCGCATTGGACGGATCGGGTTCGATTTTCTGACGCAGGCGATAGATATGGGTTTCCAGCGTATGCGTGGTGACACCGGCATTATATCCCCAAACTTCGTGCAATAGCACATCCCGTGCCACAACCCCGTCGGTCGAGCGATACAGGAATTTGAGAATATTCGTTTCCTTCTCGGTCAAACGGATTTTGCGATCTTCTTCGGTGATCAGCATCTTCATCGCTGGTTTGAACGTATACGGGCCAAGCACAAAGACGGCATCTTCCGATTGCTCATGCTGGCGAAGCTGAGCGCGGATGCGGGCCAAAAGCACCGGAAACTTGAAGGGTTTCGAGACATAATCATTCGCGCCTGCATCCAGTCCCAGAATTGTGTCAGCATCACTGTCATGACCGGTCAGCATCAGGATAGGGCTTTTTACGCCTTGTTTACGCATCAGGCGGCACAGCTCTCGCCCGTCGGTGTCCGGCAGGCCCACGTCCAGAATAACCAGATCATAAATCGCCTCGCGCGCACGTTCCATCGCCGAGCTTCCGTCAGAGGCTTCGAACACATCGAAATCCTCGGTCATGACAAGTTGCTCGCTGAGCGCCTCGCGCAGATCCTCGTCATCATCCACCAACAGGATTTTCTTGAGTTGAGCCATTTCCCGGTCCTCCAAACGCTTTTCCATCACTTGCGCGTGGAATACGCAATCAACAAGATTTGCTGCAACGGTTTCACGCGTTCGTGTCAGAGTTAACAGAAATGTTTCACATTTCCTTTCGAAAGAGCTAGGAGAATGGCTGAACGTTACAGGGTAACATAGATGAGTCTCATCCCCGATATCACTGAATTGCTGGCCCGCGCCCGGGCTGATCTGCGCATGGGTGTACCAGTAGCGCTGACCGATGATAGCGGCTTTAGTGTTCTTGCTGTTTCAGCGGAAACTCTCACCCCGCAGCGCCTGGCTGATCTGAAAAACCTCGGGGCTCCGGTAGTGGCCATTACAGGACGGAGAGCCGAAACCCTCAAGGCACGGGCCTATGACGGAGATTTGGCGCGGGTTTCGCTTCCGGCGGATGCAGATATCAATTGGGTTCAGGCGGTGGCCGATCCCTCGGACGATCTGAACGCGCCGATGAAAGGCCCGTTAATGACCGAGCGGCAAGGCAACGCCAACCTGCATCGCATTGCGATTGCACTGGCAAAATCCGCGCGAATTCTTCCTGCGGCAGTCGTCGTACCGGTCGAGGACGGACGGGCATTTGCCGCCTCACACGGCCTGACATGTATCGATCATACACGCGCCGTACCTCATCTGGCAGACCGAAGTGCTCTGCACGAGGTGGTTGCCGCGCGCCTTCCGATGGAAGTGTCCGAGGCGGGTCGCTTGCACATATTCCGCCCCGAAGATGGCGGCGAGGAACACTACGCGGTCGAAATCGGTCGCCCGGATCGCGACAAGCCGGTGCTGGCCCGGCTACATTCGGCCTGTTTCACGGGCGATCTGATGGGCAGCCTGAAATGCGATTGCGGTCCGCAATTGCGCGGAGCTCTGGCGCAGATGGGCGCTGAGGGTGCTGGCGTTCTTCTGTATCTCAATCAGGAAGGCCGAGGCATCGGGCTGGCCAACAAGATGCGAGCCTATTTCCTTCAGGATCAGGGCTTTGACACGGTCGAAGCGAACCACAGGTTGGGTTTTGAGGATGACGAACGGGATTTCAGATTGGGTTCCGACATTTTGACGTCCCTGGGCTTCAATTCGGTACGCCTGTTGACCAACAACCCCGCCAAGATCGCCATGATGGAGCGGACGGGGATTGCTGTGACCGAACGTGTGCCTTTGAAAGTGGGCGAAACTGCCCACAACCGGGAGTATCTGGCCACAAAAGCAGCGAAATCAGGGCATCTGCTGTGACACCAGGCGATCTGGTGCTGACCCTGCGCGGCGTTCGGTTTCTGGGCAGGACCTTCCCCTGCTCCATTGGCAAAGGGGGATTGAGCAATTCAAAGCGTGAAGGTGATGGGGCGACCCCCACCGGATACCATCGAGTTGTTGGGATGCTCTACCGTGCTGACAGGATTGTGGCACCCAATTGCTGGGCGCGTCCGATTGGACCTCAGGACTTGTGGTCAGACGACGTTTCGGACAGCCACTACAATCAAATGGTGTCCGTCCCGCATACCTTCAGTCACGAAAGACTGCGCCGGGCTGATCCGCTTTACGATTTGGTCTTGTTGACAGACTGGAACTGGCCAAACGCCGTTCCTGGCAAAGGATCAGCGATCTTCCTGCACCAATGGCGCAGGCCCGGATATCCGACCGAAGGCTGCATTGCCTTTCGCCGGGACCATTTACACTGGATCGCGGGGCGCATTGCCCTTGGAACGCGTCTGATTATTCCTGAGGTTTGACCCGTTCTCCAAAGATGGCCGAACCCACGCGTACATGGGTCGCACCCAAGGTTATGGCCTGCTCGAAATCGCCGCTCATGCCCATCGACAATCCTTCCAGCCCGTTGCGCGCCGCGATCTTCGCCAGAAGCGCAAAGTGTAACGTGGGTTCTTCGTCGAGAGGAGGGATACACATCAGACCGCGCACTGGCAGGTCCAAAGCCGTGCATTCTGCAATAAAGCTATCCGCTTCGGCCGGAAGAATACCAGCCTTCTGCTCTTCCTCACCTGTGTTGACCTGAATGAAAAGGTCCGGGCAGGTTCCTATCTCTTGTGCCAAACGTGCCAGAGTTTGGGCCAGTTTGGGCCGATCCACTGAATGAATCGCGTTGCACAACTCCATCGCCTGCCGGGCTTTGTTGGTCTGCAATGGGCCAATAAGGTGCAGATCAATTCCTTCGAACCGTTCCTTGAAGGCTGGCCATTTGCCAGCGGCCTCTTGCACTCGATTCTCACCGAAACACCTGTGCCCCTGTTCCAAAACTGCCTGCACCCGTTCATTGGGCTGCACTTTGGACACGGCGATCAGTTTGACAGAGCCCGATGGGCGCTTTGATTTCGCTTCTGCTTTGGCGATACGTGCGGTGATGTCTTGCAGCGACATGGGATCCTCAATCTGTCTTTGGCGCAGCAAAACACCAAGTCGGAGCAAAAGAAAAGGGCGAGCCCGAAGACCCGCCCTTAAACCTTACGGTTCAGATCAGCTTAGAAGTTGAACTGAGCACCGAAGTCAGCGACGACGGTCGAGTCGACGCAGCTGTCACAGTCGTTTACACCGATACCACCGCGCAGCGATGCACCGCCACCCAGGTCGTAGATGGCACCAAGAGCAACCTGCTGCAGGTCAGCAGTTGCGTTACCGTCACCGTAGGCGAAGATCAGGGTTGTTGCGGCGCCAACGTTGTAGGTTGCCGACAGACCCCATGCGGTGCCGTCAGTTGCTGCAATCTGAGTTGCGTCGTCTGCAACGAACAGAGTACCGCCGAAGTCACCCCATTCACCACCCAAGGTCAGAACGGTCAGGCTCGGATCGCTAACACCAGCAATACCAGCGTCGGTCTGACCATACGCGATAGCAGCAGTGATGTTGTTGAAGGTATACGTCGCGCTGATATCCCAGCGGTCAGCGTCAACAGGTGCACCGTTAACACCTACGGTCGCTTGATCGTACGATGCACCAAAGGCGAAGTCACCAACGGCGTACTGGAAGAACACAGCGTTCGAACCCGAACCGGTCGACGAGTAGCCCAGGAAGCTGTAGTTAACGCCCGAGTACTGACCAGCGAACAGTTCCAGACCTACTTCGTTGCCGTAGTAGTTTGCCAGGTTGTCGAAGGCACCTGCAACGTTGCCCGCGTCAACACGCAGACCACCGTAGATGACCGAGAAGCGTGCGCCGTTCAGGCCAGCAGCATTTGCTTCACCGGTGCTGCTGTCTTCGTCAGCTTGCAGACGAACACGGCCTTCGAAGCGGACGCCGCCGTCGGTTTCAACGATGCCGTCGATGTTCAAACGGAAACGCGAGACCAGGATCGCGTCGTCAGTTTGAACTAATGCGGAGTTGACGGTGGTGATCACGCCACCCGAAGTGGAGATGTTCGGAATGGTACCGCTACGGTTTTCTACGTAGCCAATACCAAAACGGCCGTAACCGCTGAAGTTAACTTCAGCTGCTGCAACGCCTGCGGTCGCGATCAGCGCCGTCGATGCGAAGAGAACTTTTTTCATCTTGTTTCCCTCGGTTTCAAAAAGAGTTATCTACTCGACACATGCCTCAGCATATGTCTCAGCACGGACACCGTTTCGCTCTTTTTGCCCCCAAAGCGCAAGCTTGGCATAAACGCTGCCGCCTCATTGAGGTCAGATTGGTGCAAGGATGCCACAGTCGGTTTTCCCGCCAAACCAGCAGTACACCGGGAATTCAGAAGAATAGGGTTGTTGCAGCGGGGGTCCTTGGCTAGGAGTATCCCTTGAATACTGCACAACAAGTGAAACAGGACCTGTTTACAATGCGCCTGCCGACGATTTTGGGATTGATCATGTTGACCGCCGCTATTTCGGCATGTGGGCAGAATCAAAGCGCCTCGACGACCTACACCCCCAATCTTGCTGGCGGCAACTCTGACGAGCGTGAACTGAACGACCCCAACCGTTCGACCATTTGGGACATTTTCGACCGCAGCACAGCCGAGCAGGTTACAAATGTGAACCGCTATATATGGGCGGCCTCACTGGATGTGCTGAGCTTCCTGCCTGTACAAGAGGTCGATCCGTTTACCGGTGTCATTGTAACGGGTTACGGCACCCCTCCGGGCGGCGGGCGCTCGTATCGCGCCACTGTCCACATCAGCGACCCGGCGTTGGCTGCAAGATCTTTGTCCGTTGCGCTGCAATCCAGCGGCGGAGCTCCCGTAAGCGCGTCAACCACCCGTGCGGTCGAGGATGCTATCCTCTCTCGCGCGCGTCAGTTGCGCATCGCGGACAACAAGTTCTAGCAACCCGCCGAAAATCACAATATTACCACGCCGGGTTCACACCCGGCGTTTTCATTCACGAAGGACCGCACAATGTCGCGCTATTCGGCCAACGAAATCGAAGCAAAATGGCAAGAGGCCTGGGACAAGGCTGGAATCTTCACCGCCAGCCACAAGGCGGACAAGCCAAAGTATTATGTGCTTGAGATGTTCCCTTATCCATCTGGCCGAATCCATATGGGGCATGTGCGCAACTACACGATGGGTGACGTGATCGCGCGGCACAAACTGGCAACCGGCCACAGCGTTCTGCATCCGATGGGTTGGGATGCGTTCGGTATGCCTGCGGAAAATGCTGCGATGGCCATAGGTGGCCACCCGAAAGACTGGACTTACGGCAACATCGCCGAAATGCGCAGGCAGATGAAGCCCTTGGGCCTGTCGATTGACTGGTCACGCGAATTCGCCACCTGCGACCCGGAATATTACGGCCAACAGCAAGCGCTGTTCCTGGATATGCTCAAGTCCGGGCTGGTTTACCGCAAGAATGCCGTGGTGAACTGGGACCCGATGGATATGACCGTTCTGGCCAACGAACAGGTGGAAAACGGACGCGGCTGGCGCTCGGGCGCGTTGGTGGAACGGCGCGAGCTGACACAGTGGTTCTTCAAGATTTCCGACTATTCCGAAGAACTTTTAGACGCGCTGGACACGCTGGACAACTGGCCCGCCAAAGTACGTCTGATGCAGGAAAACTGGATCGGCAAGTCGCGTGGCCTGCAATTTGGTTTTGAACGGACCGATGGCGGCGCGCCGATCACCGTCTATACGACTCGCCCCGACACGCTGCTGGGCGCATCCTTTGTTGGTATCTCGCCGGATCACCCGATTGCCAAAAAGCTCGAGGCTGAGAACCCGGAAGTTGCTGATTTCGTTGCGGAGTGCCGCAAGGGCGGCACCACCGAGGAAGCCATCGAGACCGCCGAAAAGCTGGGATATGACACAGGCATCCGCGTCAAGCACCCGCTGGACCCGAACTGGGAACTGCCGGTCTGGATCGCGAACTTCATCCTGATGGATTACGGCACCGGCGCAATCTTTGCCTGCCCGGCGCATGACCAACGCGACCTCGACTTCTGCCGCAAGTATGACCTGCCTGTGGTCGATACATTCTTTGCGCTGGATGATGACACGCCGGTCGACAAGATCGCCTTTGTCCCGCCGAAAACTGAAAAAGTCCGCTGGGGGAATCATTTCGCGGGCCTGACCGAGGCGACGGGTGACGAGGCGATTAACGCAACCGTTGATTTCGCCGAAAAGGCTGGCTGGGGCGAGGGCGTCACCAAATACCGCCTGCGCGACTGGGGCCTGAGCCGCCAGCGTTATTGGGGCTGCCCGATTCCCGTTGTTCACTGCGAGAAATGCGGCACGGTCCCTGAGAAGAAAGAAAACCTGCCGATCGAGCTGCCCTATGACGAAGGCAACGGCAAACCCATCGACTTCTCGATCCCTGGCAATCCGCTGGACCGCCACCCGACCTGGCGCGATTGTTCATGTCCTTCCTGCGGTGCCCCGGCCAAGCGCGAAACCGACACGATGGACACGTTCGTCGATTCGTCGTGGTATTTCGCCCGCTTCACTGCACCGCGCGCGGAATCGCCCACTGATCTTGCCGAGGCCGAATACTGGATGAATGTCGATCAGTACATCGGCGGTATTGAGCATGCGATTCTGCACCTGCTTTATTCGCGATTCTTTGCACGTGCGATGAACATCACTGGCCACCTGCCGAAAAAAGCCATTGAACCATTTGATGCCCTGTTCACCCAAGGCATGGTCACGCATGAGATCTACCAGACGCGCGACGAAAACGGTCGCCCGGTCTATCACCTGCCCGAGGACGTGACCGACGGTAAACTGGCCGACGGCACAGAGGTCGAGATCATCCCCTCGGCCAAGATGTCGAAATCCAAGAAGAACGTGGTCGACCCGGTCAGCATCATCTCAGCCTTCGGTGCAGACACAGCCCGCTGGTTCGTTCTGTCCGATTCGCCGCCTGAGCGTGACGTGGAATGGACTGCCGCAGGTGCTGAAGCTGCGTTTAAACACCTGAACCGGGTCTGGAACCTGTGCGACAAAATCGGCGCGATGGACCCCGATGCCAAGGGCGAAGGGGATCAGGAGTTGCTGCGCGAGATGCACAAGACCATCCGCGACGTGACGCTGGGTGTTGAAAGCTTTGGCTTCAACGCAGCCATCGCCAAGCTCTATGCCTTCACCAATACGCTGGCCAAATCCAAGGCGGGTGCTGCGGCTCAGAAACAGGCCGTCAAAACACTGGCACAGCTGATGTCGCCGATGACGCCGCATCTGGCTGAAGATATCTGGGCACATCAGGGTGGCGAAGGTCTGGTGGCCGTTGCCCCATGGCCCGTCGCCGATGAGGCGATGCTGGTTGACGACACGGTAACCCTGCCGATCCAGATCAACGGAAAACGCCGCGCGGAAATCAGCGTCTCCAAGGATCTGGCAAAGGACGAGGTTGAAAAAATCGCGCTCAGCACCGAAGCTGTGCAAAAGGCGCTGGATGGTAACGCGCCCAAGAAAGTGATCGTAGTTCCGGGTCGGATCGTAAATGTCGTTGTTTAACCGCAGAACCCTTATGCTGATGCCGCTGGCCGCCTGTTTTCTTGGCGCAGCCTGTGGCTTTCAACCGGTCTATGCGCCAGGGGGAACGGGTTCGCAGTTGTACGGCAAAGTTGCTGTGTCCGAGCCGAACACGGTCGACAGCTACCTTCTGGTGCAGAATCTGGAACAGCAACTGGGCCGCAGCGCCGACGCGGTCAGCGCGTACAAACTGGACGTGCGGGTCTCGACCGTGACTCGTGGGGCTGCGATCACCACGACGAATGAAACACAACGGTACACGATTGACGGGCGGGCCCAGTATACGCTGCGGTCCAACGCAACCGGACAGATCGTGGCTTCGGGCACTGCGACCGACTTTGTGGCCTATTCCGCGGCAGGTTCAACCGTTTCCACCTTGGCTGACGAGCGTGACGCCAAAGAACGTCTGATGGTGATTCTGTCGAGCCAGATCGTGAACCGTCTGAATTCAACGCCGGATCTGGCCACATGAAGCTGAGCCCGCGCGAGGCTGATGGGTATTTTACCAAGCCGGACGCGGACAAGACCGGGTTGCTGATTTATGGCGCGGATGCGATGCGGGTCGCACTCAAACGCCAGCAGGTTCTGGCTGCATTGCTTGGTCCCGGTGCCGAAGAGGAAATGCGCCTGACTCGTCTGCCGGGTGGCGAATTGCGCGGTGACCCCGCGTTGCTGTTGGATGCTGTCAAAGCCGTTGGTTTCTTCCCAGGCCCCCGCGCGGTATTTGTCGAAGACGCCACCGAAACCGCAGCACCTTCGATTCTGACCGCGCTTGAGGATTGGACACCCGGAGACGCGCAGATCGTCGTGACGGCCGGACAGCTGAAACCCAGCTCGAAAATTCGCAAAGCGTTTGAAGGACACCCCGCAGCTTATGCGGTGGGCATCTATGACGACCCTCCCTCCCGCGCCGAGGTGGAACGGGTTCTGGCCGCGGCGGGGCTGAAGAACATACCCCGCGAAGTCATGTCTGTCATAAGCGAGTTGGCCGTCAGCCTTAGCCCCGGTGATTTCACCCAAACCGTCGAGAAACTGTCGCTTTACAAACGTGGGGACAGTTCAGATTTGACTATAGAAGACATCGAAGCCTGCGCCCCGCGCTCGACCGAGGCCGCGTTGGACGATGTTCTAAACGTGGTGGCCGATGGTCGCGCGGGCGAGATCGGACCGTTGATCCGGCGCTTGCAGGCACAGGGGACCAATGGCGTGACACTGTGCATTGGCGCGACCCGACACTTTCGCACGCTTTATGCCTGCGCCTCTGATCCAGGCGGTGCGGCACAGGGCATCGGAAAACTGCGCCCACCGGTTTATGGCAAGCGACGAGACCTTATTCTGCGGCAGGCGCAGGGGTGGGGTGCACCTAAACTGCAAACTGCGCTGACAGTTCTGACAGACACGGATTTGTCGCTTCGGTCCGCAGGGCAAACAGCACCCGCCATGGCCCTGGTGGAACGCGCCATGATCCGCCTTGCGATGCTGGCGCGATCACGTTGAACTACTTCTTATCCAGCCAATCTGCGGCTGCAAGACCGGCCCATCGTCCGGTGGCCAGACAGGCCGTCAGCAAATAGCCCCCTGTGGGGGCCTCCCAATCCAGCATTTCTCCGGCGCAGAACACACCCGGCAACGCGGTCAGCATTAACCCATCATCCAAAGACGCCCTCTTCACGCCCCCTGCCGTCGAGATTGCTTCGTCCATCGGACGCAGACCCGCGTGCAGGATGGGAAGGTTCTTCAACGCGGCAACCTGATCGGACTGAGCTACACCGCTGCGTTTCGCCATCTCGTGAAACAACGCGACTTTCTGAGGGGACAGGTTCAGCGACTTCCTCAACCACTGCGACAGGGTGGCTTTCGACCGTTTCGCGGCATAGCGCGCTTGTAGAATCTGCTGATCCAAATCGGGCACCAAATCCACAAACAACGGCAGCCCTGCGCGCAAGGCCGGGGTGAGTGTATACAGCCCGCCGCCCTCCAGCCCTTTTGCAGAAATCGCGGCTTCGCCACGGCTTTCAAAATCGCCTGCCATCCACCGAACAGATTTCAACGCTGCCCCCAAATGCGGCTGCATGTGAGAGCTCCATTCAACGGATAAAGCTGAATTTGCAGGCTCGAAAGGAGCCAGAGCTACACCTCTGCTGGCAAGAACATGGGCCCATTGACCGTCCGAGCCAAGGCGCGCCCAGCTTGACCCGCCCAACGCCAGCACGACGACATCTGCCGAAACGCCTTGCTTCCCGTCCGGGGTGTCGAACATCAGCGCCTCACCTTCCCAGCCTGTCCAGCGCCAGCGAGTTTTGACCTCGACCCTTGCATCGCCCAACCGGGCCAGCCAGGCCCGCAAAAGGGGTGAGGCCTTCATAGCCTCGGGAAAAACCCGACCGGTTGAGCCTGTGAACAAGGGCTGGCCCAGATCACGCGCCCAATGCTGCACCGCTTCGGCATCGAAAGCGGAAATCATCGGCTGCAACCAATCCGCAGCCTCGCCATAAGATTGGATCAGGGTGTCGAATGGCTCGTCCTTGGTTAGGTTCAGCCCAGATTTTCCAGCCATCAAAAACTTGCGCGCGACTGACGGCTTGGCCTCGGCCACCAGCACAGAATGCCCTGCGGCAGCCAGTTGCTCGGCGGCCATCAATCCGGCGGGGCCTGCTCCGATCACCACTGCCTGCGCCATTCACATCCTCTTGCCTTCGCCGTTCTTAGGCGCAAGTTTCAAACCATCATGACGAACAGCGATCCGATCTGCCCGCTTTGCGACCGCCCAATCCCCAACTTAGGCGGCAGCCTGCATCATCTGATCCCAAAACTCAAAGGAGGCAAGGGCGGACCAACGGTTCTGTTGCATCAGATCTGCCACAAAGAAGTCCATGCCACCCTGACCGAGGCCGAACTGGCGCGCAACTACAACACGGTCGAGGCCCTGCGCGCGCATCCAAGGCTTGAAAAGTTCCTGAACTGGGTCCGAAAACGCCCGCCCGGCTTTCGTTCGAAAGTTCCGGGAAAACGGCGCGTACGGTGATCAGCCCGGAAGGATCGGGTCGCCAAAGGCATCGGTCAGAGATTTAGACATGCCTTCGATTTCAATGCCCTGATAATCTGGCACAGGCGCGAATTGAGCCCCCGCAACGTGCTGAAATTCCAGCGTTGTATAAGGTCGCTTCCAAAGCCATTCGCGGTTTTCAACCGCCCACAGATCGGGGTTCGGAGGCGTTTCCTGCGTAAAGGCATAGAAATGCAGGTCAAAGCCGTATGGAGCAACCTCTTGCATCGACAACAACGACATACCTTGCGCGCGCCAAAATGAGTCTTCGGAGGCGATATCCCCGGTTCGTAGGGTGATCTGACCGATCCGGGCCTGCGCGAACGGCGCATCGGGATCAGCGGCTTGCGGAGGGCGGTTGCCTTCGAAATCCTGTTGCAGCAGCTCGATAACGAACCCTTCGGGGTCGGCCAGATGGCACATATACCCGATATCCAGAAACTGGTTTGGCGCACTCACCGGAACATCGCACGCGCGCAGATGGGCGACAGCAAGGTCAACATCCGGCACGGTGATGCCGATCTTCCAATAGCGCTGACCTCGGTCGTGGGTGTACCCGCCGCCGCCCGGCAACAGCAGCAGATCCGCATCCTGGCCTTCATAACCTACGCGATGGCTCAGACCTTCACTGCGGACCGACATCCCCAGCATGTCACGGTAGAACGCGGCCAGCCGGTCCGGATCACCGACCCGAAGGCGCAAGGCTGACATCCTCATGAACACAACCTTGCAATTCCGGCGGCAATCTTCGGGTCGGCGTTGACGCTATCCGTCACCAGATCGCGTGCGGTTTGCATCAGGTGGTCAGCCTCGACAATCCGGTCCACCAAACCAAACTCATACGCCTCTTGTGCGGTGATTTTCTGACCCGCCATCAGAATCAGCTTGGTACGGGCCGGTCCGACCAAAGCCGCCAACCGCTTGGGATCGGAGGGTTGCGGCAGAAATCCCAGTTTCATCACCGGATAGAAAAACTTGGCCGAGGGCACCGCGATGCGCAGGTCACAGGCCAGAGCCATTCCGTTGGCCCCGCCAGCCAAAGTGCCGTTCAACGCCGCAACGGTCAGGCAGGGCAGCGCCGCGATGGCGCCAGACAGGCGCTCCCAGACATCCGACGTGGCCAGACCGGCACGCGCCTCGTCAAGATCGGCACCGGCACTGAACACCTTGCCCGCACCTGTCAGGATCAACGCCTTCGCTTCAGTCGCGGCTTCGGCGATCTCGGCCAGCTCTGTCAGCATGGCCCCTGTCAAAGCGTTGGCCTTGTCCGGGTTGTTGATCGTGACGGTCCACAGGCCATCCACTTTGGTCAGATTGATCATATTAGCCCAACCCGTTTGCGGATATCCTCCAACCGCAGCGAGATTTCGGTGCCCAAAAACTCATTCGCATCATCGGAACACATCCAGAGCAGCGTTCGTGCAGGCCAATCTGCGGGGATGTGAATATCCCAATCCAGCTGGCTGACCGGGTTGATGCCGCTGGCCTTGATTGACCGCTGCATATCCGTGGCCACGGTTCCCGGTGACAGACCCATGGCGCGAATGCCATTATGGGCCTCTTCCAGATGCAAGCATTCCGTAAGCATTTTGGCCCCGGCCTTGGACGTGCAATAGTGGCTCCACGCCTCAACCGGATTCGACGCTGCCCCGGACGAAATGGTGAGAATGCTCCCTCCGCCAGCGGCCCGCATGATCGGCAAGGCAGCGCGCATCCCGTAAAAGATACCTTTGAGGTTGATGTCGATGGCCTTGCTCCATGCCTCTGTATCAGCATTCGCGAGATGAAAGATCGGGTCGATCACACCGGCATTGCCGATCAGAACGTCCAACCCGCCGAAGTGATCCACACAGGTGGCCACGGCCTGCTCGACCTGTGCGAAGTCGCTGACATCACACGCTAAAGCGATAGCCTGATCGCCCAAGGCCGCTGCCAGAGCATCGATCTGATCGTGGCTGCGCGCCACCAGGGCCACATTGGCTCCGGCTGCGGCAAATACGCGCCCTGCCTCAGCCCCGATTCCCCGGCTAGCCCCTGTAATAAGAACCGTTTTACCCTGCATCTGCCCCTCCTCACGCGTTGCAATTGCTGTCGGCAACAGCCGTAGCGCGGAAACGGGGAAAGGGTCCAGCCCTTGCCCCTTGACGATACCCGCCACAAACCCGACCATGCGCCACAAATTGATCAAGAAGGGTTACCTTATGTCCGTTTTCCTCCGCCGCAGCTGTGGTGCAGCTTTGGCCTATGCCGTTGCCACTCAGGTTGCGTTTGCCGACCTGACGGCTGATGATGTCTGGTCCAACTGGCAAGGCTATTTCACCTCGATGGGCTACACCATCACTGGCGACGAAAGCTCGGCGGGCGGTGTGACCACGATTTCAAACATGACGCTTTCAATGGCTCTGCCCGAAGAAGATGGGCAATTCCAGATGGTCATGCCCGAGATGACGCTGAGCGAAAACGGTGACGGAACCGTGACGATTGGAGTGCCCGAGAACTTTCCCATGAGAGTCACCGGTCAAGCCGAAGAAGGCGACTTTGCGGCTACCGTGACTTACTCTCACAGCCAATTGAACATGGTCGCCTCGGGTACGCCCGAAGACATGACCTATGACTACACCGCCGATACGCTCGGTGTGTCACTGGACTCGGTCGAGGTTGACGGCGAGGCAGTTCCGGATGACGTCTTTGACCTGGCGGTTGAGGCCGATGATCTGACCGGTAGCTCGCGGATGCAGATCGGTGAAAACCGTGATCTCACCCAGACATTCAACGCAGCCAGCCTGACCTACAACATGAGCTTTCAGGATCCCGAAAGCGGCGAAACTGGCCTGATTAACGGTCAACTGGACCAACTGGCGTTCGAGGGCGAAAACGTATTTCCGACGGATTTTGATCTTTCTGACCCGCAAGCGTTTTACGAAGCCGGTTTTGCGTTCGACGGGATCTTTACCTATGCTTCAGGCAGTACTGATCTGAGCGGCACCAGCGAAGGTCAGGCGTTCTCGATGAACAGCACCTCGGAAGGTGGACGCTTTGCTGCCGCCATCGATGCCGAAAAGCTGGTCTATGATATCGACCAAAACAGCACGACGCTGGCGGTAACGACTGCAGACCTGCCCTTCCCGATTGAGATCTCAATGGCCAATGCCGGGCTCAACTTTGAGTTCCCGGTTCAGCAGTCAGACGAGGTTCAGCCGTTTGGTCTGGGGTTCAATCTGACCGATTTCACGATGTCAGACGTGCTGTGGGGCATTTTCGATCCTGCAGGCGCGCTGCCGCGTGATCCCGCGACAATCGCGCTGGATGCGACCGGCACGGCGAAAGTTCTGATGAACATTTTCGACCCTGAAATCGACCTCGAGACAGAAGAAGCTCCGGGTGAACTGCATTCTCTGAAAATCAATGAACTGCTGGTGTCTCTGGTCGGTGCAAAACTGACAGGTGACGGCGATTTTGCGTTCGACAACTCGAACACCGAAGAATTCGATGGCTTGCCCAGCCCAAGCGGCGTTGCGAACCTGAAACTTGTCGGTGCCAACCAGTTGATCGACACCCTGATCAGCATGGGCATCATTTCGGAAAATGACGCCTTGGGTGCCCGGATGATGATGGGTCTGATGGCGGTTCCGGGCGAAGAACCGGACACATTGAATTCAACCATCGAATTCACCGAAGATGGTCAGATTCTGGCAAATGGCCAGCGCATCAAGTAAAGTTTAAAAAAGGGCCGTGTATCTTACGGCCCTTTTTCCACCGTTCCCGGCCCAAATCTCTGAACCAGGGTGGGTTCATCACGATCCTCATCACACAATCCGGTCACGGGTCTTGCGAGACGGGCAGTCCAAGGCTAGGTCCTTGGAAATAAACCCGGAGGCCTCATGACCCGCACACCAGAAGAAATCAGCCAGCAATTGCTTGATGTGGCCCGCAAAGCAGGCGCAGAAGCTGCGGATGCCATCGTGCTTGATGGCTCCTCGGTTGCGGTCGAAGTACGGGGCGGAGCGCTGGAACATGCGGAACGCTCGGAAGGTACGGATCTGGGGTTGCGGGTCTTTCTGGGGAAACGGTCCGCCATCGTATCCAGTTCCGACAGTCGCCTGGAAACCCTGCATGCAATGGCCGAACGCGCTGTGGCCATGGCCAAAGAAGCCCCGGAAGATCCGTTTTCCGGGCTGGCTGAACGCGACCAGTTGGTGAGCAACTGGGATGCACAATCGCTGGAGTTGCTGGACCCTGCCCCTGCTCCATCCGCCGAAGCCCTGATGCAGGATGCTCTGACGGCCGAAGCCGCAGCATTGGCTGTGCCGGGTGTCACTCAGGTATCAGATGCGGCTGCAAGCTATGGAACTCACCGCGTGCATCTGGCCGCCACAAACGGGTTTACCGGCGGATATGAGCGCAGCAGCCGGTCTGTTTCTTGCGTTGCGATCTCGGGCGAAGGCACTGGGATGGAAAGGGACTATGACGGTGACAGCCGGACGTTTCAGTCCGACCTGCGCAGCGCGGAAGAGATTGGGCGCACGGCGGGTGAACGTGCTGTGCAGCAGGTCGGCGCGCGCAAGCCTGAGACCGGCAGTTTCCCTGTGTTGTTTGATGAGCGCATCTCGTCTTCACTGATCGGTCATCTGCTGGCCGCCAGCAATGGTGCGGCAATTGCACGGGGTGCGTCCTGGCTCAAGGATTGTCTGGGGCAAGAGGTTCTGCCCGCGCATCTGTCCCTGATCGAAGACCCCCACCGCCCGCGCATCTCGGGTTCGCGCCCTTTTGATGCCGAGGGCTTGCCGACGCAACGCAGGTCAATTGTGGAAAATGGTATCCTCACCGGGTGGACGCTGGATCTGTCGAGCGCGCGCAAACTGGACATGGTGTCGACAGGCAATGCTGCGCGTGGCGTGTCCGGCCCGCCGTCTCCCAGCAACTGGAACCTCAGCCTGACGCAGGGCGACAAAGGCCGCGCTGATCTTTTGCGTGACATGGGCACCGGATTGCTGGTCACATCCATGATCGGGTCGACGATCAACCCCAACACCGGTGACTATTCTCGTGGGGCTTCAGGATTCTGGGTGGAAAATGGCGAGATCACACATCCGGTCAATGAATGCACCATCGCAGGTAATTTGCGGGACATGTTGCGCCGGATCATTCCCGCAAATGACGCCCGCCCGTATCTGTCGCGCGTGGTTCCATCGTTGCTGATCGAAGGAATGACACTTGCCGGCAACTGACCTGTCCCTGCTGATTGACGCGGCGCTGGAGGCCGGCAAGATCGCCACGCGGTATTCCGGGACACAGGCCCGGCGCTGGGACAAACCCGATGGTGCCGGTCCAGTGACCGAGGCCGATCTGGCCGTAAACGCAATGCTCGAGGACCGGCTGCGCGCCGCACGACCGGGATATGGCTGGCTGAGCGAGGAGTCCGAGGACACGTCCGAGCGGCTGGAGTGCCGCAATGCCTTCATCATCGATCCGATTGACGGCACCCGCAGTTTCGCCGAGGGCGCACGCACTTGGGCGCATTCCATCGCCGTCGCCGATGAAGGTCGCGTGATGGCCGCTGTGGTTTATCTCCCCATGCGGGATCTGCTCTATGCCGCCGCCCAGGGAGAGGGCGCTACGCTGAACGGCGAGACAATCACGACCTCGACCATTGCAGACTTGCAACGGTCGGAAGTTCTGGCTGCCAAACCAAATCTCGACACGCAGCACTGGCGGGACGGGCATGTACCCGATTTCGAACGCGCATATCGCCCGTCTCTGGCCTATCGCATGGCTCTGGTCGCGCAGGGGCGGTTCGACGCGATGCTGACTCTGCGCCCCAGCTGGGAATGGGATATCGCCGCCGGTGACCTGATTATCCGAGAGGCAGGCGGCGTGTGTTCCGACCGGGCGGGGCAACCCTTGGTGTTCAACAACGCCCGCCCAAGGCTGAACGGCGTCATCGCGGCGAACGCGTGGCTGCATGAAGAACTGTCAAAACGGCTGAATCCGACCGGGCCCGGGATCGGGGCATGAGCAAGCCGCGATCCCTGAGTTTGGCGGCCTACAGGGTTTTGTCCTGGGGAATGCGCAACAGCGCCAGTCAGCGCATTGATCAACCACGTCCTGATGGCGAGCTTCTCTGGATTCATATCGCCACACCGGGACGTCTGCGGGCGGTAAGCGACTTTTGTCGCCGACTGTTACAGGTTCGATCCGAACTGGGTTTTGTCCTCACCGCGCCACCGGACGCGGAATTGGACACCTGGCCGCACCGTGATATCCCTTTGATCAACCTGCCTCAGGACCAAAGCGGAGCAGTACGTGGGTTTCTGGAACACTGGCGCCCTTCAATGGGGCTATGGGTGGGGGGCGATCTGCTTCCCAACATCCTGACCCGAGCCGAAGAACAAGACATTCCGCTGGTATTGTTCGATGCCCAGTTCAGTGTCACCCTCCCCCGAAGCGCGCGCTGGTTGCCGGATATCACCCGTGCAACGTTCGACTGTTTCCACAAAATCATGACGGCATCGCCAGAAACAGCCCGCCAGATTCGCCGCCTTGGCATTCACTCCTCCAAAGTCCACGACTCGCCCCCTTTGCGCATCAGCCCCAACCCCCGGCCCTGGCCCGAAGATGAGCTGATCGAGACCAACCACACCCTTGCCGGGCGTCCGGTCTGGCTGGCAGCATGGGTTCAGGACAAGGAGTTTATCTCGGTTCTGACGGCCCATCGGCAGGCGCTTCGAATGCTGCACCGATTGGTGCTGGTGCTGCACGTGGCTGACGAATTGGAAGCTGGGCCACTGAAACGGCGTCTGGAATCGATGGACTTGCGATGTGCCAATTGGGACGACGGCGGTCTGATCGAAGACACCACGCAGGTGGTTCTGACCGCCGACCCCGAAAATCTGGGGCTGTGGTACCGCGTATCCTCTGTGACCTTCTTGGCCAGTTCGTTGGAGCGCGGAGCGGGTGGGCGTGATCCGTCCGAATCGATTGCGTTGGGATCTGCCATCATTCACGGACCGTTTGTACATCGCCATGACGCCTTGTATTCTCAGATACGGCAGGCGGGTGCTGCCAAAGAGGTCAAGACGGCAACCGAGCTGGGCGATGCCCTTGTACAGCTCCTCGCGCCGGATCTTGCCGCTGATATGGCACTGGCAGGATGGCGGATGATAACCGAAGGCGCACCGCAGGCGGATGCCCTGATCGAAATGGTTCAGGATATTCTGGATCAGCGGAGTGCGGAACATGCGGGAACCTGACTTCTGGAACACCTCGCCGGATCAACCGGACCCGAGGGCGCGTCTGCTGGCGCCACTTGGACATCTTTATGCAGCGGTGACAGCCCGCAGGGTCGCCTCGGAAACCGGGGATAAGCCGGGTGTACCGGTGATCTGCATCGGCAACCTCAATGCCGGTGGGACCGGCAAAACACCCACCGTGATCTGGACCCTCGAACAGCTCAGGAGTGCATGGCACGAACCGCATGTTGTCACACGCGGACATGGGGGGTCTTTGGAAGGCCCGGTGCAGGTCGATCCGGCCAAACACACAGCCACCGAGGTTGGAGATGAGCCGCTGCTGTTGGCAATGTTCGGCGAAGTCTGGGTGGCCAAGGACCGGGCAGCAGGCGCCCGTGCGGCTGCAGCAGCGGGCGCGACGGTGATCGTTCTGGATGACGGGTTTCAAAACCCATCCGTCGCCAAGGATTTCTCGGTCATCGTTGTCGATGCGCAGCGCGGGTTTGGAAACGGCCTGTGCCTGCCCGCTGGCCCCTTGCGTGAACCCGTAAGCGTCGGCCTGCAACGCGCCGATCTGGTTTTGTCACTTGGCGACGAGACCGCGCAAACGGCCTTTGCCGAACAATATAAAGACCAACTGACGATTCCTCATGTCACCGGGGCCATCGAACCATTACAAACCGGTATGGACTGGGCGGGAACGCAGGCGCTGGCCTTTGCGGGTATCGGGCACCCGGAAAAGTTCTTTCAGACCCTGCGCCGTCTGGGCGTCGATCTGGTGCGGGCCGAAGCACTGGACGATCACCAACCCCTGACCCAGGCCCTGATGACACGGCTGGAAAACGAAGCACGGCAGCTGGGAGCTCAGATGATCACGACCGAGAAAGACGCCGTACGCCTGCCGGCAGCTTTCCGTAACAAAGTGATCACTCTACCGGTCCGGCTTCAGATACCGGAAGGCGATAGGGTAAAAGAGATGCTGCTGCACGCAGCGCCATCGCCAAAATAGGTCCGGTCGACCCACATAAGGCCGACCGGTAAAGAATTAGCTGCCAAGCTCGGCTTCGATCAGCTTTTTGAAATCCGCGTAGGGCTGATTGTCGACCTTCTTGCCGTTCACAATGAAGGAAGGGGTTGCCTGAATACCATCACGTTCAGCGTTTTCCTGATACCATGCGGCCAGCGTGCGTGCCTTGGTGCCATCTTGCAGACATGCTTCAAGCTGGTCGCCATCGACACCGGCCAAACGACCAATCTTACGCAATTCATCAACGATCTCGGCCGGTCCTCCCGCGCGTGTCCATTCGGACTGTTTCTGATAGATTACGTCGGTAATGCCAAAGAATTTTTCGGGTCCGGCGCAGCGGGCAACCATCGATGCCCACAGGCCGTAGCGGTCAAAATACACTTCACGATAGGTGAACTTGACCTTTCCGGTATCGATGAAGTCTTTCTTGAGCTGCTTATACGCGCTCTGATGGAAAGTCGCGCAATGCGGACAGGTGTACGAGGCATATTCGATGATCTCGACCGGCGCGTCCTCAGCCCCCTGCACCATTTCGATGATGGTCGAGGTATCAATATCCGCCTCTTGCGCCTCGGCAGTACTCACCAGCAAGTTGGACGAATTGGAATTTGACAGCGACAGCCAATAGCCGCCTGCGGCTACGGCGACGGCCGCACAGATTACGGTTGCAATACGGCTCATTCTCAGCCCTTTCTCAGCGTTTCTGTTTGGATAGAACGTTGCGCCCCAGACGTTCAAGGGCCGCGCGCAAATCTTCATCATTCACGTCGCGTGACACTTTGTCAGCCTCGGCAACAACGTCAGGTGCAATCTCGGGTTTTGCTTGCTTCGCTTTGTGGTCGAAACTGGCCTGCCCCTCGGCAAATCCGGTCGGAGCGGTCTGGGTGATGCGAACCCGGCTGATGGCGTTGTATCCGTAAACCGCGTTTACCTTGCCGCGCAGTTGCTCTTTCTGCATTTCCAGCATCGGTGCCTGCGGACCTGTGGTCAACACGGTCAGGGTCGCACCAAAGCCGCCCTTGCCATAACCTACATTGACCGGGCGAGCGATGGCAGCGGTGTCCTGACCCACAATCTCGGCCCAATGAGTCAACAACCGCGACACGGCAAAGCCCCGGCTTTCACCGGCGCGCCGGATTTGATCGTTCAGCAAGGACGCGGTGCGTTTGAACCCGCGGGTCGAGGAACGTCTGCGTTGCATCTGGTTTCCCACTCTTACACCGCTATTGTAATAGGCAGACAATCGGGTGCCAGCGAAACCCGACAAGGAGATGAATAAAACTTGCGTGATTCCCCTGAATTCACCGTCAGCGCCGCGCTTTTGGAGTGGTATGACCGCCACACCCGCGACATGCCATGGCGCGTCGGCCCCGCAGATCGGGCCGTAGGTGTACGCCCTGACCCCTACCAGGTCTGGTTGTCCGAGGTTATGTTGCAGCAAACCACTGTTGCCGCCGTCCGCGACTATTTCCTGCGCTTCACAACACGCTGGCCAACAATTCAAACGCTGGCCGCCGCGCAGGATGAGCAAGTGATGGGGGAATGGGCCGGTCTTGGATACTATGCGCGCGCCCGCAATCTGCTGAAATGCGCCCGTGCTGTTGCGCAAGACCACGATGGCCAGTTCCCTAACACCTATCGCGCTTTGCTGGCACTGCCCGGCATCGGCCCCTATACCGCTGCGGCGATTTCGGCCATTGCGTTTGATCAGCCCGAAACGGTTCTGGATGGCAATGTCGAACGGGTTATGGCCCGATTTTATGACATTCACGACCCTTTACCCGGGTCCAAACCGCTGCTGAAAGAAAAGGCCGAGGCTCTGACGCCGTCCACCCGCCCTGGGGATTATGCTCAGGCGGTTATGGATCTGGGGGCCACGATCTGTAGCCCCAAATCTCCGGCCTGCGGCATATGTCCGTTGCGTGACCCCTGTCAGGCCCGCATCGCGGGAACCATGGCGGATCTTCCCCGAAAGACGCCGAAAAAGCCCAAACCCACCCGCCTTGGCCACGTCTATATTGCACGCAGGGCAGACGGGGCCATGGTGCTGGAACGCAGACCGGACAAAGGTCTGCTGGGCGGAATGCTGGGCTGGCCCGGATCACAGTGGAACGATGACCCATCCGAACGCGCGCCCTTCCCGGCACAGTGGACGATCCTGCCCGCCGAGGTGCGCCACACCTTTACACATTTCCATTTGATCCTCAGAGTTTGGGCCGCCGATATCGAAGATCAAAGCATCCCCCAACACCTGACAGTGCTGGACAAGCACAGTTTCAAGCCCAGCGACCTGCCGACGGTGATGCGCAAAGCCTACGATCTGTGGAGAGAACAATGAGATCGCTGTGCATTCTTTCGGGTCGCGGCTAGGCTATGCCCGAAAATTCGGAGCACAGAAGATGATCGCAACAGGCACATTGTCCCGCTGGCAATCCGCATCCCCTTTCTGGGTGTCTCTGTTGTTGATCCCGTTGATCTGGTTCACAGCATTTGCCGGGGGATGGTGGGTCCTGTTGATCCCCCTTTCGACCTGGTGGGCGTTTGCGGTTCTGGACCGGATCACTGGCCTGAACGAGCAGAATGCGAATCCGGATACAACCGACGATATGCTTCAGTGGTACATCCTGCTGACCAAACTCTGGGTGCCGCTTCAATTCCTGACACTCTTTGGCCTGATCTGGTATGCAACCCACACCAACCACCTGTCGATGCCCGCAAAGATTGGCCTGTTCTTCGGTATGGGCGTCCTGTCAGGCACAATCGGAATCAACTACAGCCATGAGCTTATGCATCAGAAAAGCCGGGGCGAGCGCTGGCTGGGCGATATCCTTCTCGCCATGGTTCTGTATTCTCATTTCAGGTCCGAACATCTGCTGGTCCATCACCGTTACGTGGGCACACCCCGCGATCCGGTGACGGCCCGGTACAACGAAGGGTTCCACCGCTTTTATCCGCGCGTATTATGGCAATGCCTGGTCTCGGCCTTCAACGCCGAGCGCGATAAACTGGCGCGCAAAGACTGTCCCTGGACGGATCGTGCCAACCCGTTTTGGCGATACTGGGCCCTGCAAGGCGCGATGCTGGCGCTGGCAGTACTGATCGGAGGCTGGTCTGGTCTGGCCCTGTTTCTGCTGCAAGCCGGTGTCGCGATCTGGCAGCTAGAACTGGTCAACTACGTCGAACATTACGGCCTGACCCGAAAACACCAGGGCGACGGGCGGTATGAACATGTCTTGCCTCGCCATTCCTGGAATGCGGCACATAAGGCATCAAACTGGTTGCTGATCAATCTTCAGCGCCATTCCGACCATCACTACAAACCCAACCGTCGATTTCCGCTGCTGCAACATCATACCCCGGACATGGCCCCGCAATTGCCGTACGGCTATCCGGTGATGACCGTTGCGGCGATGATCCCTCCACTGTGGCGGCGGGTGATGAACCCGCGTGTCCGGGAATGGCGGCGCCACTACTACCCTGAGGTCACTGACTGGCATCCCTACAACAAGGCTTTGAACCCGATGCCCAAAGCGTGACCGCAGCGCGCACCAGCGCGCTGCCTGGCCCAACTGTCAGGACGGCATCTTCGATGCTGATCTGATGGGCGAGAGGCCCTCAGCCTTTCATCACCCAGATATTCATCGGAGCCTCTACCCCGCGGACAGGTTGGTTGCGATGGGCAATGAAACCGTCCATCGCATCCGGCGCCGTAGGGTTTTCTTCAGCAACCCGTTCCCGCACATCATCACTGACAACGATATTCGCCTGAAACTCGCGCGTCAGCGCCTCTAATTTTGCCGCAACATTGACCGCATCGCCGATCACAGCAAATTCCAACCGGTTTGCACCAATGTCCCCTAAAACGACCGAGCCGTAATGCACCCCGATCCCGACATGGATCTCAGGTTCACCGGCACGCCGACGATCCAGATTCCAGCGGTCGATCACCTTTATCATCGCACGCGCGCAGCCCAAGGCATTGCTCGCATCCAGGGGCGTTGGCACCGGCGTACCAAAGGTCGCCATCAAACCGTCACCCAGATACTTGTCCAACGTACCGTGGTGCCGGAACACCTCGGTCTCCATACGGGCGTGGAAACCTCGCAGCACCTCGATCACCTCATAGGGATCACGCCCGGCGGCGTATTTGGTGAAACCCACGATGTCGATGAACAAGACCGCCACGTTCTCTTTGCGAACCTGTTTCAGTGGCTCGTCGTTCTGGCTGAGTTCATCCACCACATTGGGCGAAAAATACCGCGACAGGTTGGCCCGTTCCCGTTCCAATCCCGCATTGTTCATCACCAGTTGGTTCAGTCGCCGCATCGAAATGCCCAGAGTCACCGCCACCATGACGAACACGATCACTTGCTGGATGCGTTGAGGGGCCATGAAACTGTTGGGATCCAGCAATTCGGCCACATCCGGATAGCCCTGCAAGGCCTCGGCAACGCTTTCGCTGATTCCCGGAATGGGGGTTGCCACCCACCAGGCAATGATCCAACCCGCCGTCCACATCATCGCGGTCCAGGATCCGATGGCAATGACCGTCCGCCAGGAATAGGCCAGAGTCCCGGCTGCCAGAATGATGAAGAAATACTGGAAGTTGTCGAACCGATATTGCATCGCCAGCGGACGAACATCATCGCTGAACGGGTTAGGCACGATCATCCCAAGCGTCATGATCAGCAAATCGACAAAAATCAAAAACAGCTCGGCTCGGGATTGTCCTACTCGACCGGCACGACGGATCAGCCATCCGTTGCCACAGATCAACAGCAGGATGAAATGATACCAGAGCACGTCCCATTGCGGATTCAGAAAAATCAACAGCACCCCGGTCAACGCCATCGCAACCCAGCGCGCGCGCACGGCCAGTTCCAGCCCTTCCCGCTTGTGCCGCTCTAGCGCGGCCTCGGTGTACTTGTTGTCCAGATCGAACGTGTCGGGTTGCGTGAAAAACAGGCTGCGGCGGGGCTGCGCGGTCGTCTCGGTCATGGCCGTGATCTTTCTTGCAGTGTCAGGGTTATCGTCATGCAATCACTGTTGATGCCAAAACAAAAGACCCCGCCGTAGGATCGGCGGGGCAAGGCTTAGTGCCTTGTGTCAGGCCACAGGCACCGGCGGTGTTCGTGAAATCAGTTCATCTCGGCCCGGATCTGCTGGCGCAGCACGTCGATGGGCACGGTTTTCCCATCGCGCTTGAAGCACCAATATGTCCAGCCGTTACAGGACGGCGCGTTTTCCAGATGCGCGCCCACCTGATGGATCGAGCCTTTGACATTCTGCCCAACCAGCGTGCCATCGGCGCGTACTTTGGCCTTGTGGCGCTGATTCATGGAATACAGCTCTTCGCCCGGGCGCAGCATCCCACGCTCGACCAGCTGGCCAAAGGGTACGCGCGGCTCGGCGCGTTTGCTGGCGCTGACCTCCAGCGCCTCGCGGTCGAACTTACGGACCTTGGCGATGCGTTTCTCGGCAACCTTGCGATAGCTATCTTCGCGCTCGATCCCGATGAACTCTCGGCCCAGCATCTTGGCGACAGCCCCAGTGGTTCCGGTGCCAAAGAACGGGTCTAAAATCACATCGCCCGGATTGGTCGAGCCAATCAACACGCGGTGCAGCAGCGATTCCGGCTTTTGTGTCGGATGCGCCTTGTCGCCGTTTTCGTCCTTTAGACGCTCATGCCCGGTGCAGATCGGCAGCACCCAGTCGCTGCGCATCTGCACGCCTTCGTTCAGCGCTTTCAGAGCCTCGTAATTGAACGTGTATTTCGCGCCTTCGCGTTTACTGGCCCAGATCATCGTCTCATGCGCGTTGGTAAAGCGCTTGCCCCGGAAATTCGGCATTGGGTTCGATTTGCGCCACACAACGTCGTTCAGAATCCAATATCCTGCATCCTGCAATGCCGAACCGACCCGGAATATGTTGTGGTAAGAGCCGATCACCCAGATCGCGCCGTTCGGCTTAAGCAGACGGTGCGCCGCCTTCAACCACGCGCGGGTGAACTGGTCATAAGCCCCAAAGCTGGAAAACTGATCCCAGTGATCATCAACCGCATCCACCTGGCTGTTGTCGGGGCGATGCAACTGACCTTTCAGCTGCAGATTATAGGGCGGATCGGCGAAAATCAGGTCAACCGACGCCTCGGGCAGACTGTTCATCACATCGATGCAGTCCCCGGATAGAATCGTGTTTAAAGGGAGCGCTTTTGCGCTCTTTTTGGTGGTCGTTGTCATATCACTGCCTCAAGTATCCACGGCGCTTTTGCGCTCATTTGGTTGAGACAAGGATGAGTCAAAGACGATTCGCCGTCAATTTCTTTTTTGAATCAGCGACTTACGATTTACTCTTGATACAAGATATTGTGCACCGGCTTGAACGAACGTCTATGGTGTGGGGTCACGCCAAGATTCTGCAGGGCTTCTTTGTGTTTTTTAGACGGATACCCGGCGTTGGTTTCCCATCCATAACCCGGATGCTGTTGCGCCAAATCCACCATCACCTGATCGCGCCAGTTTTTCGCAAGGATCGAAGCGGCTGCAATCGACACCGAACGGGCATCCCCCTTCACAACGGCCTGCGCCGGGATTTTCATGCCACGCGGAATCATGTTGCCGTCGATCAGCAGGAAATCTGGGGCCGGTGACAGTGCCTCGACCGCGCGCACCATCGCCAGATGCGAGGCCCGCAGGATGTTCATCTCGTCAATCTCGGCAACCGTGGCTTCGGCCACGGCGAATTCGGCGCTGCTGCGAATCTCTGCGTCCAGTGCGGCCCGACGTTTGGCGGTCAGCTTCTTGGAGTCATTCAACCCCTCGGGAATATCATGCGGGTTCAGAATCGCGGCAGCGGCCACAACCGGCCCTGCCAGCGGACCGCGCCCGACCTCATCCACTCCGGCGATACGGATATGGCCCCGCTGCTGCAGCGCCTGCTCAAGTTCGAAATTCGGCATTGTCATTGCACTGGAAAAACGTTTTTCACGCGACACCGCAAGAAAAAAGAGAGGGCGGCCCACACCCCCCTCTTTCTCGCGGCGCTTCTTTGGCACCGCTCCTGCTCAGCCGATGTTACTGATAAACGACGCGGTATCCTTTCTGGCGCAGGCACGCAGGTTCATACGCCCGCTTGACCTTTTTGCCGTTCCAGAAACCAACCTTGCACTCTTTCGGCAGGCTATTGGCATGTTTGTAGTGTTTCTTGAGGCAATTCGGACCCAGCAACAAATGATCCTGTGAATACCCGTTGAATGTACGAAGGCAGCGCTGGGGCAGATCGTATCGCGCCACGCGCGGCGGCAACGGACGCACCGGCTGCGGCTTGTAAGGTTCCGGATTATACGTCTGATGACGTGTTGCCCGATCCTTGTTCTTTTCCTTGTTATAGTAGTGAACTCCGGCGCCGATAATTGCGATGGCCGCCAGACCACCCAGAATGTCCTTGGCATCTGCCGCCTTCGCCTGAGAGGCCGAGACGCCGGTTATTGCAACAGCGGTCGCAATGATCAGAGCGATGAATTTCTTGTGCATGATGCGTGTCCTTCTGATTGTATGGGCGACCGTGTGACAGACCGCGTTCTGATTGCCCTGACACTGGGGGCGAGCGGTCCAGACAAGCAATAACGGCCCGGTGTTATCGGATATCAGAACCCGCAAACCCCTTGGGTTATTGAATATCGCGGCAACTCATGCGCAGGATGCGGCCTATGAAACAGATCATACCTTCTCTGACCTTTGCAGCCCTGATATCGCTTGGCTCTGCCGCGTCTGCGGCGGATTGCTATGCGGATTACAAGGCCAAGAAAGACAACCCGCTGCGTCTGCATTATGGGGTCATTCAGGTCTCGGCCTGCGATAAGGGCAAGGCCCGAACAGAAATCGCCCAGCGCCTGAGCGCGTCAGGCTGGACCCTGCTTGAGGTTCAGTCCATTTTTGGACCGGAAGGGTTGGATCAGAGGAAAGGCAATGCCGGACAATTCTATCTCCGTTTCTGATGCGCGCCGGTCGGGTGTCCGGCTGGTTGTGCTGGGCATAGCCGCCATCGTCGTTATTCTGATCACCGCTGCCGTTTTCCTTTTCTGGACCCTGCCGGACGCCAACGCGTTCAACGCGCGGGTCGAGCGGCTGTTTGTCGAGGCCGACCTGACCTCGCAAACAGAAATCCGGTTGCTTGAGATTCTGGCCCAGTCCGGCACCGCCTTTGCCGACACCTTGTCCAGCTATCGGATGGTCATTTATGTGCTGCTGGTTTTTGCCAGTGCGATGATGATTTCGGCGCTGGTGTTTCTGGTTATGCTGGTGCTGCTGAACCGCCGCATGGCACAGATCGAACGCACCGGCATTCAGGTGACGTCCCTGCTGATCAGCCGCGAGGAAAACACAGTCTACCTCAACAACATGGATTTCAAGCTGACGCCCGCGGCCATGGAAACCCTGTCCGTTCTGGCGGAATCCCGGCTTGATGACGAGGTTCTGTCCGGTGCCCAGATCGAGGGCATGATTTCCGGTCGCAATGCCGCCGATTGCGACGAAGCCGCGGGCGCGACGCGGATCAAACGGTTGCGCGATGCGCTTGGAAATCAAATGGTCAGCGAATTATTGGTCAAGAATATCGCAAAAAAAGGCTATATGCTGTCGATCGAAAAAGACGTCATTCAGATGATCTAACTACCCGGCTCCTCGCTCGCGTGCGGTAAATTCTCGTTGCAGCCTCTTGGAATGTTGGATGCGAACGCCCATTCTGAAAGCATTGAAGGCAAGGGAGGTCGCTTATGAACGTCCACGCCGCACCAAAAAAAAAGAATGGATATGGAATTTCGGTTGAGCCACTCGCCGGCAAAATAGCCATTTACCGCGATGACGTCCTTTTGGCAGAAAGCACCGACGCCAAGGTGATGTATGAAACGCGCCTGCCGCCCACGATTTATGTCCCGCGTGAGGATATTTGCGTTGATCTGAGTTCAGAGACCGCCCTTCAAACCTTTTGTCCGTTCAAGGGCACCGCCACTTATCACGACATCAGCCTGCCCGGCGAAACACTGGCAAGCTCTGTCTGGGCCTATGAAGACGCCCTGCCGGAAAGCAAAGCCATTCAAGGCTGCATCGGGTTTCTGCCGAATGCCTACACCCGAATTGATCTGGGCGACAATCACCTGCGCGCGCCTGATGACGGCAATATCAGCGGACCGCTGATCGACTGGCTTATGCGTGGTGCGTCAACAGCGACAACACCAGAAACCTTTACCAAAGCACTGGCCGAAAAGATGCTGGAGCATGGTATCGCCATCCAACGCCTGAGTATTCTGGTCTGGTCCCTACACCCTCTGATCGCGGGCAAACACTATATCTGGGAAAAGGATGAAGGCGAGATTCTGACCCACGCTCCGACTTACGAAATCCACGATCACCCAGCCTTCATCAACAGCCCGCTGCGGCACGTTTCGAACGGATTGGGCGGCGTGCGGCAAAGGCTGAACGAAGACAACCCGCAAAACAGCTTCCCGATCATCGAGGATTTACGGGCCAAGGGTGCGACCGACTACGTCGCAATGCCGCTGCCCTTTTCCGATGGACGCACCAATGTTCTGACCCTGACCTGCGATCACCCGGATGGGTTCACCACCGAAAACCTGGGGCTTGTATTCGAGTGTTCATCGGTTATCGCGCGGTACTACGAAGTGTTCATGCAGCGTGAAAACGCGCAGGTTTTACTGGAAACTTACGTGGGAAAACGCACGGGCGCACGTGTGCTTGGGGGTGAAATCCGCCGCGGAGATGGGGATGAGATTGATGCTGCGATCATGTTCTGCGACCTCCGCAATTCGACAAGCCTTGAAGAGAAATTGGGGCGTCACGACTATATCCAGGTGCTGAACGCGTTTTTTGAAACGGTCTCGGGCATCGTTCATGACAATGATGGGGAAGTTTTGAAGTTTATTGGCGACGCTGTGTTGGCCGTTTTCCCCGCGTCAAGTGAGAATGCCAGTACAGCCCGCAAGAACGCCCAACGTTCGGCAATTCAAATCGTGGAAACTCTGGGGGAACTGCGCACAGGCGGAACAGATGTGCATTGCGACTGTTCGATCGGGGTTGCGTATGGGCGTGTGACCTATGGCAATGTGGGTTCTCAAGAGCGCCTTGATTTCACAGTCATTGGTCAGGCCGCTAATATTGCCGCGCGCCTTGGAGAGTTTGGGAAGACCAAGGGGCATCGGATTGTCGTGTCTGAAGACATCGAACCGGCCTGTTCCAATGCCCTGCCTTTAGGCGCGGTCGAGCTGCACAATGTGTCTAAACCCGTTGTTTCATTTGCTTTGCGCACCGAAGCGGACGAGATATTGGACAGATGAGGTCCTTGATTGACCAAAGGCACGTCATCCATCCAGAGTTAAGAGCCGCCCGTAACCGGCAACATGCAGGCTGCTTACGTTTCAAATAGCTCCAAGCAAGATCAACGCGGTTTGCGCCGGTGAGACTGTGTTCTGCAGTTGGGCGATCTGGCTTCTGGCAAGGTATGTATCGGTTAGTTTTTCGATGGCATCCTGATCTGAAAACTGTGCCAGATCCGCCGACCCGGTCAGTTGAAACATCCTGTCTTTGAATTCGATCAGTTGTTTGTCGATATCCAGTTGAGCAAACGACGAGGGCAAACCAAGCGCCGTTTCCATCATGCGACGCAGGGGCGGAAGCCCCATCAGATCGAACCACTTGGTATCTGCGCTCGAGGCACTGTTCGCCAATTCCGCAAGCTCCCGCTGTGCGTAAAGCGAGATACGCATCGTTTCATCCGAGTCGCCAACAGCGATTTCAAAACGCGCGGTCAGATTGGCCTGTGCAATCTCTTCCATGTTGGTTTTCAGCGCTGTTTTCCTGACGGCCCCAGGTCCAAACCCGAACGCGTCAGAGAACTCGCGATACCGTTTGTCCGCCAGACGATTGGACAAGGCGTCATTGGCCTGCGTGCCGTCTTCCAGGATCTTCTGGATAAAAAACCGGTTGTCCAAATCGCCTTCCAACCCAAATGCGCCCAAAGCGACCTGCAACAATCTGCGATCTGAAACCAGTTGTTCGGCGGATTGAACTTTGCCGATGTTCTCCAGAAAATACTTCGTGTCTCTCTCATTCACTGCCGACGATGAATAGCTTTGAAACTGCCCCTCATAGGTTCGCTGCAGAAATCGCCAGCCCACGATCCCGCCGGTTGGAATGACAGGTTGGAAAATCATTGCTGATAGGCCATCAACCGTTCCTCTCGCGGCAGAAGTGAGCGCAGAGATTTAAGGCATTTGTAGTAATGTTCTGCCACCAAAGCATCCGTGGCCTCAGACAGAACTCGGCGGCTGTCTGTATCGGTGAAGACCTGACTCAGCTCCTCGACCCGGCGCAGCAGTTGTTGGCGTGCCTGCCCTGGTTCCATGTCACCCGACAGGACAAGCTGCGCAGCGTAGCAGACCCGCCTTACCGGTGTATTGGCTTCGTCAGGATGGATCGCATCCCGCAACCGCAGAACGTTGGCTTGCGGTGTCATTATTGAAAACCTGCTTCTGCGATCTCCGTTTTCGATCACCACACCGTTTATCAAAACCCTTTCTTTTGGGGCAAGTTTCAGGACCAGACCACTCATCAGCTTGCCCCCATCTGACGCAAGCCGCGCAGCACTGCAGTGTTGATTTCCAACAGCGGTTCAACAGCGGCACCGTCACCCAAGATGCGGCTGCTGTGTTGTTCTGTAAACTCGGCAAGATAAAAGATACGTGCCCGCAGGTCGTTCGGAAGGGCATTGGCGGAATCTGCAACGCCCGTTGCCAGCACACCCCAAAGACGACGGTTTTCATGCACAGCCTGAACGAATCCCGAGAAGTCAGTTGCTTTTTGGGCCGTTGCCGCTTTGAGCCGTCGCGTGATTCTGGAAATCGCTTCATATTCCGTATCGCGAGGTGTTCGGGTGGGCGCGGCGGATTGCGCATAGGGGCGCTGGGCTAGCGTTTGCGGTGTCACTTGAAATCCTTCCAAAAGGCCGTTGTCAGGCGGTCAAGGCCGGGGCACGAAAACCATGCCCCGACCAGCTTTGTGATTTAGCGGAACAGCGACAGGATTGACTGCGGTGCCTGATTGGCGATCGACAGCGACTGGGTTGCCAGCTGCTGTTGTACATGCAGCGCCTGCAGCGCCTGCAGCGCCTGCAGACGCGCCGAGGTCTCTTCCATGTCGGCATCCACCAGTGAGCCGATACCTGATTTGAACGAGTCAGCCAGGTTCGAGATGAACTCTTTCTGGGTCTCGATCCGGCCCTGCGACGACCCGAAAGCAGCCGATGCGTCAATCGAGGTGTCGATCAGCGTTTCGATCGTTGCCAAAGCGGCGGTTGCGCCAGCGCCGGTCGAGACGTCAATACCGGTCAAAGCACCCAGACCACCCGAGCCAGCGTTCACATACTGAGCCGAGAACGAGATGTCGTCGCCGGTCGCATTGGTGACAGACAGGGTGCCTTGAGTGCCGGAATCGTAGTCAACGGTCAGGCCGGTAATCCCCAACTCCTCGATCTTTGCCTTCAGTCCTACGGCAACCAGATCGCCCGTCGTGGTCGCTGCTGCATGGGCTGCGGACACTGTGTACGACACAACCTGATCGTCAATTGCGACAACAACCTTGTCACCCGCTGCGAAGGCCCCGCTGGATTCATCCGTAACCAGCGCCGTTGCCGATGTCGCACCGTTATCGATGGTCGCGCCTACACGGTCGTTGCCAGTCGACGCTCCGGTCGAACCGTCAAAGACCTGAGCCGCAGTGTAACCACCGGTGGACAAGTCTTGTCCGGTCACGGTGATCGATGATGCCGTGACGTTGCCAAGGTTGTCCCGATCCAGAGAAGCGAGGATCGAGGCAGAACCTGCGGACCCGTCCACCAGATTCAGACCGTTGAACTGCGCCGCACTGACGACCGAGTTGATCTGACCTTTCAGGGCAGTCACGTCGTCGTTGATTTTGCCGCGGTCAACGTTGTCTTCCTGCGCCGCAACGATCTTTTCTTTCATCTGGGTCAGCAAATCGGTCACGGTTTCCGACGCGTTCCGAGCCACAGCAACCGTCGATTCACCCAGCGCCAGGCTGTCCTTGATGGCATTGAAGCCTTTGACATCCGATTCCATCACTTTGGAGATCGCCCAAACCGCCGAGTTGTCCTTGGCCGTCGCGACATCCTTACCAGTCGAAATCGCGTTCTGCGTCATCGCCAGGTTCTTGTTCACCGACTTCAGTGTTTGCAGCGCAACCATCGCGCCGTTGTTTGTCAGAATACTGGACATAGTTTCATCCTTTTTCGTTCGGGTCGTTTTCGCCCATGTTCAACCCACACGATCTGCGGGCATTGGTGTCTTTCTGACCTGTGCGATGCGCCGCTTGGCAGTTCGCGCCACCTGCTGTTTCCAGGTGCGCCACCACTCTTGAACCAGATCCCCTAACGGAGTGCTAAAACACCCGAACCGGAAACTTCGGATTTGAATCAAACTTCTGGCTATGCTCTTTTTTCCAGCTTCACAGTGCTGCGCACGGCAAATCCACTGCGCTGTCCGTCGGCGCCATAGGTACTGAATTCCTGCCGAACCCGACGTAGTTCTGCCATGCGGCTGGCCACGGCGCGGATGCCGTCGGCCGCACTGTTTAACAATGCCTGATTGCGCTCGACCTTCTGCTGAACCCGAATCAGCGCCTCGCTGTCCATCACCTGAAGATCGTTGATCGCGCCGATCAGTTTCTCTTTTTCCGGAACCATATGCGTCAGACGATCTAGGTCGCCCTGTACTAGCGCCGCACGCTCAAGGTCCAGAACCTCTTCCAGGGATTTGATCAGCGTTATATTCGCCTCAGATGTCATTGGCTTTCTCCATCAGTGACTTCAGCAGAATTTCAGACAGCCCCACCCCCCCGGACCGAGCCAACTGTTGCGCCTGATGCTGAACAAGAAGCGACGAAAACTGGTCTTCGCCTGCACCACCCCCGAAGCTTTGGCGGGTCTTTCCCAGCCCGGCAGATTTCAACATTTCGCTTAAGAACGCAGCCTCCAATTTAACAGCGGCATCTTTTAGGCGGGTAAGCGTCGGGGGTATTTGCCCCCCTTGCGGATTGGTGGGAATCTGCATGGAATTCTCCGAAATTTGCTTCGAACTTTCCTGATCAAAGGCGAAAGCGGTTAAAATAAACGTAACTTCCTGCGGGCAGAGTTCCGGACAACCACACGGAGCCGGAGCAAAATGCCCAACCCACTTATGCTGGCCACCACACCATCAACAGCCACTGCGAAACCCGCGTCATCCCGACACGAGGCGGAGCAGGCAAGCGATGGAACAAGCTTTGAAGATATCCTGAAACAGGGGGAGAACGCCAAGGATCAACCCGATGCCCAACTGTCCGCCACAGCCCCCGAGATTGAGGGCACGGGTGCTGAAACCGAGATTGTAGATGTTGATTCACTCGAAGCGGCCCCGATGGCCGAACTGCTTTCGCTTTCGAAGCTGGCCAGCAATCCCGCCGATCTCACCACGCATGGGGGCCTAGTGCAAATGCCTGAAGGAGAATCGAACACAACTGCATCCGCGCAGCCCGGTCTTCTAAGTTTATTCGCCAACGCTGCGCCGGAACAGGCGCTTGCTTCGATACCTGTTGATCCAGACACTCACACCAACCCGCACGTGCCCATTGTTGTGCGACCGGTGGAAGGACAATTGCAGGCCGTAATCGCCCGACAGGTTCAATCAACAAAAGTTGCTGAAAATGGTTTGTCGGTGAAGGACATGACCTTGCCTGAAGGCAAAGTGGCCATGCTGGAAAACGGACCAGCCTCAAACAGCGGCGAGAAAGCACCTTGGCCAGAAGCCACACTTGCACCGATCAAGCCGACAGTACCGGATCGTGCACCTCCGGTTGCGCAGCTTCAATTGATGGCAGCCATGGTTGAGAACGAACAGGGGACCCTCGGTCAGGACGTTGAAGCCGTGGCATTCACCAAGGACGAACCATTGCATCAGACAACACGAGAACCAACACCACAATCGACAGCACCAACTACAGCTGCCCGTGTTGAAATCGCCCGTGCAATCGCCAGTCAACTTGCAATGTCAGTCCAGACGCGCCCGGGATCCGGGGCAATGGAAATCGCTTTGAATCCCGAAGAGCTGGGGCGTGTTTCAATAGTTTTGAATGGGCGTGATGATGGAATGCAGTTGACCATTACGACGGAACGTCCGGAAACTCTGGACCTTATGCGACGCCATTTATCCGTACTTACCGAAGAGTTTCAGAATCTGGGTTACGGTGAGTTGAGCCTTGATCTGGGTACATCCTCCGATGCGGGCACGCACGGGGCCGGCACCGATAAGACCGAGGACGGACCTGCCTTCGAACCTCGACAGGGCGAACCAGACCCTCAAGCCATTTCACTTCCGCAAACTCCGGGCTCGCTCCGGGGCATCGACATGAGGTTTTGACACATGATTACTCCCGTCACCACCACGCCGACTTCTGGGGCGCAGCAATCCACAGCAGCCTCGCAGACATCGGCAATCACATCGGATTTTGAGACATTTTTGCAGATGCTCACGGCGCAGGCCCAGAATCAGGATCCGTTGGAGCCTATGGACTCGACCCAATATGCATCACAGTTGGCACAATTCTCGATGGTGGAACAACAAGTTCAGACCAACGGTCTTTTGTCGAATCTGGCCAGCACGCTGGGCAGCGTCAACCTGAACGAGCTTGCAGGTTGGGTGGGCATGGATGTTCGATCAACATCCGCGTTTCATTTTGACGGCAATCCCAAAACACTGTTTGCCCAACCTGACCCCCAAGCCGACACCACCAAGCTGGTGATCCGTGACAAAAGCGGCACTGTTCTCGACCGGATCACAGTGCCCTCGACAAAATCCGAGTTTGTGTGGGCTGGCGTGACCTCGTCGGGCGATCCGATGAGTGCCGGAAACTACACGGCGACGCTGGAAAACTACAAGGGCGGAGATTTGCTGTCCCAAACACCTGCGGCTGCCTATAACCGCGTCGTTGAGGCGCAAGTTGGGGGCGACACTGTGATGTTGACCTTAAGCGGCGGCCAGGTGATTTCTGCAGGCGATGTAAGCGCCGTCCGAACTGGTGCTTGATCTGCCGCGCAGGACCGTCCAAAGCTTGGCAAATCGACTCGCCAAAAGAAGTGACGAAACCCCTGTCCGATCAGCCTTTCCCTCCTCGCGATCTGGTTGACCAACTCCACATTGAAGGGTTGGTCAGCATACACCCGCGGTTTGAAACGCTTTATGGTGGCCGTACCAATAAGGTTTGGAAGGTTCTGGAAGACGACGGTGACAAAGTGCTGAAGCTATACAGCACGGCCCTGCGCAATCCTTTGTTTCGCAACGACGCGGGATTGGAGGCGCAGTGCCTCAAGGCCCTCGGGCCAGAAGGGTTCGTGCCGAGACTGCGTGCCGCAGGGCGCTACAAGGATGCACATTGGGTCTTTTATGACCACGCCCCTGGAACACCCTGGCAGGAAGAAGCCGGCAAGGTTGGTTCGTTGTTGCGCAGGTTGCATGACCTCACGCTTTCCATTCCTGCTCCCGCTGGATGCAACGGCAGTGAGGATCTAAAAGCCCACGGGCTTCGTATTCTGCAAGGCTGCTCTTCTGAGGCGCGAGACAGGTTGTTGGAACGGCAACCCGTACAAACGGTTGCGCCTGCGGAACAGACATGCCTGATTCATGGCGATCCCGTAGCCGGGAACATTCTGGTTGCAGGGAAAAACCTGACTCTGATCGACTGGCAGTGCCCGGCCCATGGCGACCCAACCGAGGATTTGGCGCTGTTTCTATCTCCGGCCATGCAAAGCCTGTACCGCGGGACGCCTTTGACAAAAGCCGAGGAAAAGCAGTTTTTGAATGCCTACGGGAATCCCGAAATCGCGGCCCGTTATCGACACTTACAACCTTGGTACGCCTGGCGAATGGCAGCCTATTGCCTGTGGCGCGCTGAAAACGGTGCGCCGGATTATGCAGAAGGCTTGAGGCTGGAAATTGCGGCTCTGTAATCCTTGGCCTCACCTTAGATCCGCAAGCGCCATCAGGGCGTAGGCCGGCGGCATGAGCGCGCGACGCCAGCGCCCTAAAGGAAAGCGTTTCGGTGTTTGCGTCATCGGCAAAGGCAATTCAGCGTCCTGCCCCAGAGCAAGCCTAGCAAGGGCGCGCCCGCTGTAGGTTCCCATCGCAACACCGTTTCCGTGATACGCGAAACCCGCAAACACGCCCGGTTGCTCGGGTATTGGCCCGACAAAGGGCGTCAACGCACGCGACATACACACCATACCGGACCAGAGATGCGTGGCCTCGACCGCTGACCAGGCCGGAAACATCTTTTTGAAATCCCGCTGAACCTTTGCCCGAATGGATGCTTCTGACTGCACAGAGGACCGCAGCCCGCCCCGCATTCCAAACAAAAACCGCCCATCCGGCATCAAGCGGAAATAATGCAAAAGATTTCGCGTGTCGTAACACATCTGGCCCGAAGTCCATCCCTGCGCCAATTGCTCGCCATGGCTAAGCGGGCGCGTGACCATAATCGTCGACTGGGCAGGCATGTAACGCCCCGACATCCAATCCGGGATGTCTTCGCTGGAATAGCCGTTGGTGCAGACCAGTACCGCTTGTGCGTTGACCCGCCCAGTATGGGTTCTCAACACAAATCTTGACTCGGCTTTTTCGATACCCAGTACCGGACTGTTTTGAAACAGTTGTACTCCGGAATCTTCTGCTGTTTTGGCAATTCCAAACAAGTACCCACGAGGGTTCAGGCCAAAACCAACGGGATGTGTGTACCCACCGAAAAAGGAACCGCCCATACCGAGCCCAGGTAAGTCAGTGACATCATGCAGCACCCCAATCTCATCTTGATTTCTGCGTAACACATCCATCGCGTGTTTCGAATGCGCCAACCGGGTTTCTCCGCTGGAATGTCTGTCCGCTTCTATCCCATGCTGATCAAGAAGATTGGCGACCAAGTTCACCGCATCTTCTTCCGCTGCGGCATAGGCCCGCGCCGCAGCGCGCCCGTGGCGACGCTCCATCATCGCTGAGCTCAGTTTGGACCCACCAAGACAGCAGAAGCCGCCATTGCGCCCTGACGCACCCCATCCCGGTGGACCGGCCTCGAACACCGCGACGGACGTGGTGTTCTCCGCCAGGTGTAAAGCGGCGGAAACCCCCGTAAATCCGCCGCCAATAATGGCGACGTCAACCTTCAAGTCGCCCTGAAACTTGGGCCAGGTCGGATGGGAAATCGTTTCATCCCACCAACAGCTGTCGCGTGGCGCGTCGCTATAAGCGTAGTCAGGAAATATCCGCTTCATTCGGTGCGCGCTGCGGCCAATTCATCTTGCCGCTGACGCACCATCGCACGTTTGGTCACAAGCGAAGCTGCGATGACCCCAACCGTCACCACGGCAATCATGATCGTAGACAACGCGTTGATTTCCGGACTGACGCCGAGGCGCACCGCCGAGAAGATCTTGATCGGCAAGGTCGTTGCCGACGGCCCCGAGGTGAAGGACGCAATCACCAAATCGTCCAACGACAAGGTGAAGGCCAGCAACCAGCCCGAGATCACCGCGGGTGCGATGATCGGCAGGGTGACAAGGCGGAAGGCTTGCGCGGGTGAGCATCCAAGGTCCAAAGCCGCTTCTTCCAGTGATCGGTCAAAGGTGATGAGGCGCGAGGATACAACAACCGAAACGAAACACATAGAAAAGGTCGTGTGAGCCAGAACGATGGTCAGAATGCCGCGATCCAGACCGATGCCGATAAACAGCAGCAACAGCGAAAGGCCGGTGATCACTTCGGGCATCACCAGCGGTGCGTATATCATGCCTGAAAATAACGTCCGGCCAAAGAACCGCCCGCTGCGGACCAGCACATAGGCGGCGGCTGTTCCTAAAATGGTCGCCAGTGTCGACGAAAAGACCGCGACCCGAATCGTGACCCAGGCGGCATCCAGAAACGCCTCGTTCTGCAGCAGCTCTCCGTACCATTTGGTAGAAAACCCGGCCCAGACCGTGACCAGTTTGCTTTCGTTAAAGCTGAAAATGATCAGGATGATCATCGGGATATACAGGAACGCAAAGCCCAGCGTCAGCGAAACCGTATTGAACCAGCTTAGTCTGTTCATCCCTCGGCCTCCGCTTGTTTCTGCTGGTTGCGCTGGAACAGCACAATCGGAATCACCAGGATCAACAGCAACACGATGGCCACAGCACTGGCCACCGGCCAGTCACGATTCGAGAAGAACTCCTCCCACAGAACCTTGCCGATCATCAGCGTACCCGAACCGCCCAGAAGCGAGGGAATCACAAACTCACCGATCACGGGGATCATCACAAGGAAGCAACCCGCGATGATGCCGGGTTTGGAAAGCGGGATGGTCACGAGCCAGAAGGCTTGCAAACGGGAACAACCCAAATCTTCGGCCGCCTCGATCAGCGACCCGTCCATGCGTTCCAACGCCGAATAGATGGGCAGGATCATGAAGGGCAGATAGGTGTAAACGATGCCGATATAGACAGCGGTCGAGGTGTTCAGGATCGTCAGCGGGGTCGAGATGATACCTGTCCACAGCAAAATCTGGTTCAGGTACCCTTCATTCGACAGAATACCCATCCACGCGTAAACCCGGATTAGAAATGAGGTCCAGAACGGCAGGATCACCAGCATCATCAGTGTTGGTCGCCATTCCTGGGGTGCCCTGGCCATGCCATAGGCAATGGGGTAGCCGACCAGAAGGGTAAAGAAGGTCGAGATCAGAGCGATCTTGACGCTGGACAGATAGGCTTTCCAATACAGGTCATCTTCGGTCAGCCAGACATAGTTCTCAAGATCCAGCTGGCTGAAGAAGTCCTTGATCCCGGCCCAACCGGCAGACAGGTCCAACGTCGGAGTATAGGGCGGAATAGCTAGCGCGGTATCCGACAGCGAAATCTTCAGAACAATGAAGAACGGCACCAGAAACAGTGCCAGCAGCCAGACATAAGGTATGGCGATCAGGACGGCGCGGCGCATCAGTTGGCCAGCAGAACAGCAGCCGTCGCTGTCCAGGACAGCCAGACTGAGTCTTCCCAGGTGAAGGAGCGGCGCGAGATGCGGCGGGTGTTGGCCGTCTGTGCCTTGATGATTGTGCCGTTTGCCAACTCGACGTGATAGGTGGACAGATTGCCCAGATAGGCAATGTCATGAACCTTGCCCTGAACAACGTTGACCGCTTCGGCAGGTCGCTCGGCAGAGATTGTCACTTTCTCGGGGCGGATCGCCAGATGACAGGACTGACCGTTTGCGAATCCGGTTGATGATGAAGCCGTCAAAGGGGCCTGACCTTCGGCCCAGTCAATCTGATAGGCGTCCTCTCCGGATGGTGTGGCCCGACCTTCAATGATGTTCACATCTCCAATGAAATCAGCGACATAAATAGAAGCAGGGTTTTCATAGATCCGATCCGGGGTGGCAACCTGCATCAATTGCCCCTGATCCATCACCGCTACACGGCTGGCGACGGTCATGGCCTCTTCCTGATCGTGGGTAACGATGACGAAGGTGGTGCCGGTCTTCTCCTGAATATCCATCAACTCAAACTGCGTATCCTGACGTAGCTTTTTGTCCAAAGCACCCAGCGGTTCATCAAGCAACAGAAGCTTAGGTGCTTTGGCCAGTGAACGGGCTAGTGCCACACGCTGCCTTTGACCGCCCGAAATCTGGTGTGGTTTACGGCGGGCAAATTGTTCCAGACGGGTCAGGCGCAGCATCTCTTCAACCCGATCTTCCAGATCGTGCTTGGGCATGTTGTCCCGGCGCAGACCAAAAGCAATGTTTTCCCAGACACTGAGATGGGGGAAAAGGGCATAGGACTGGAACATCATGTTTACGGCCCGCTTGTTCGGCGGGATCGGGTCGATATCCTGACCGCCCAGCAGGATATGTCCTTCGGTCGGCGTCTCGAATCCGGCAAGCATCCGCATCATCGTTGTCTTGCCGCATCCTGACGGGCCAAGCAGAGCAAAAAACTCACGTTCGAAAATATCCAGCGACAGGTTGTCGATCGCCGTGAACTCGCCAAAGCGCTTGGTCACGTTCTGGAACTGGATCAAGGGTTTCGCCTGTGGGTCATCCCACGGCGTAAAGACGTCAGTATTCAAAGCAGCCCCCGCTTGGTCAGTTTGGACAAGAGTGCGACGGGGCGGTCATCCGACCGCCCCGCGCCGTTAACCGGATCAGGTACCTGACTTGATCTTGGTCCAAAGACGGGTCACGACACGCTGCGTTTTCGCGGGATATGGCGTCGTGATGTACAGGTTCTGCATGGTGGCATCATCCGGGTAAATTGCCGGATCGCCAATCACGTCTTCCTCAAGGAACTCTTGCGAGGCTTTGTTGCCGTTCGCGTAATAGACGTAATTGGACGCAGCAGCCATGTTGTTGGCATCCAGAATGAAATTCAGGAACTTATGCGCGCCTTCCGGATTCGGCGCATCCGCTGGGATCGCCATCTGGTCAAACCACATCAACGAGCCTTCCGCGAACGGATGGTACTCGATGTTTACACCATTTTCAGCTTCGGCTGCGCGGTCCCGCGCCTGAAGGATGTCGCCTGACCAACCCACGGCCACACAAATATCGCCATTCGCCAGCGCGTTGATGTATTCCGAGCTGTGGAACTTCTGGATATGCGGACGAACGCTTGTCAGAACGTCTTCGACCTTCTTGATCACATCCGGATCGTGGCTGTCGGGGTCCTCACCAATATACTGCAAAGTCATCGGTATCATTTCGGCTGGCGCATCAAGGAAATGAACACCACACGAAGCCAGCTTTTCCATGTTCTCTGGCTTAAGAACCAAGTCCATGCTGTTCAGGGCCACGTCATCCCCCAGGGCTTCTTTCACCTTGTCGACGTTCACGCCGATGCCCGTAGTGCCCCACATGTAGTTAATCGAATAGGCGTTGTTTGGGTCATACCCTGCGGTCCGCTCTTGAATAACGTCCCAAAGGTTACCCGAGTTTGAAAGTTTGGCTGCATCCAGTTCCTGAAACGCGCCAGCCTGAATTTGACGCTGAAGAAATGTCCCCGATGGCACCACCACGTCATATCCGGACCCACCGGCCAGCATCTTGGTTTCCAGAACCTCATTGCTGTCAAACACGTCGTAGATGAGCGTCAGGCCGGTTCCTTCCTCAAATTTTTTTAGCAGCTCTTCGTCGATGTAGTCAGACCAATTATAAACACGCACCTCTTCGGCGAAGGCCGCCGAAGTCCCCAATGCGATGACCGCTGTCATGGTCAGCGTTTTGATTGTCATTTTCTTCTCCCTGCAAATGTACGGCTATTTTCCCGTTTTTTTGGATTTGATCAAGTTTTGCGTTTTCCCTCGATCCAGCGTATGGTTCCACGAGGTCTGTCCCCTGACAAGTCAGGGTTAGTCGAAATGGGAAGAACCAATTGGATTTGATCAAAAATAAGGCATCTTTGTCGTTGGCCGACGGCGGCAAACAACCCGTGCACGAGCAGGTTTACCAAACCCTCAGATCACAGATCCTTTTCGGTGAACTCGTCCCAGGACAGCCCGTTACCATCCAGGGATTGACTGATTCGCTGGGTGTCGGAATGACCCCGGTGCGCGAGGCAATCCGTCGACTGATTTCAGACGGAGCTTTGGTGTTCCAAGGCAATCGGCGCGTCAGTGTTCCGCTTTTGAACTCCGGCGATATTCAGCAGATGATATTCGCAAGAATATCAATTGAATCAGAGCTTTCTCGGCGGGCGACTGCAAATTTGCAGGCGGATGATATTGATCATCTCGAAGGTATCGACAAGAATCTGGACCGCATGATCGCCGATGGAGATGTAGGGGGTTACTTACGTTTGAATCAAGCGTTCCATGAAACGTTGTATTCCTATGCCAACGCTCCGATTCTCAATGATCTTGCTGAACGATTGTGGTTGCGGTTTGGCCCATCTCTACGTGTTGTGTGCGGTCGTTTTGGGACGCAAAGCCTTCCTGATCGGCACAAGGACATCATCACCGCATTGCGCAATGGAAACGCGGAAAAGGTGGCAAAAGCCACGGCTCAGGATATTGAACAGGGCATGGAACTGATATCCGAGGCCATCTCATCGGCCTAAAACAGATCGATTCGATTGACAGTGCAAAATTTGATCATATTGTACCCATCAACTGCTTTTATGGGAGAGTCGCAGATGTCTACCATCACCAACCATATGCCGACCGCCGAATTACAGGCGCTGGATGCGGCCCATCACATACATCCGTTTTCCGCCAATGGCGCGCTGGGTCAGGAAGGCGCGCGCGTGATCACCCGGGCCAAAGGGGTTTACCTGACAGACAGCGAAGGTGAAGAGATCCTGGATGCGATGGCAGGTCTGTGGTGCGTCAATATCGGTTACGGCCGGGATGAACTGGCGGATGTGGCCGCGCGTCAGATGCGTGAACTGCCCTACTACAACACCTTTTTCAAAACGACCCACGTTCCGGCTATCGCGCTGGCGGCAAAAATTGCCGAGCTGGCGCCGGGTGATCTGAATCACGTCTTCTTTGCTGCGGGCGGGTCCGAGGCCAACGATACCAATATCCGTCTGGTGCGCACCTACTGGGCTGAAAAAGGCCAGCCGGACAAGAACATCATCATCAGCCGCAACAACGCGTATCACGGTTCATCGGTCGGGTCAGCGTCGCTGGGCGGTATGGCAGGCATGCACGCTCAGGGTGGCATCCCGATTCCAAACATTCACCACATCAACCAGCCAAATTGGTGGGCTGAAGGTGGGGACATGTCGCCGGAAGAGTTCGGACTGGCCCGCGCACGTGAACTGGAAGAGGCCATTCTGGAACTGGGCGAAGACCGCGTCGCCGCTTTCATCGCTGAACCCGTGCAGGGCGCAGGTGGCGTGATCGTCGCGCCGGATACGTATTGGCCGGAAGTCCAACGCATCTGTGACAAGTACGACATCCTGTTGATCGCAGACGAGGTTATCTGCGGATTTGGCCGCACCGGAAACTGGTTTGGCTCGCAAACCGTTGGGATCAAGCCACATATCATGACCATCGCCAAGGGCCTCAGCTCGGGCTATGCGCCTATCGGCGGATCAATCGTGAATGACGAGATTGCCGAAGTGATCGGCGGTACCGAATTCAACCACGGCTACACCTATTCCGGCCATCCGGTCGCCGCTGCCGTGGCGCTGGAGAACCTGCGCATCCTTGAAGAAGAGAAGATCGTTGAACATGTGCGCGACGTTGCCGCCCCTTACCTGAAGGAAAAGTGGGAGGCATTGGCCGATCACCCGCTGGTGGGTGAGGCCAAGGTCGTCGGCATGATGGCCTCGATCGCGCTGACACCAGACAAGCCCAGCCGCGCCAAATTCGCGTCTGAGCCTGGCACCGTCGGCTATATCTGCCGCGACCGATGCTTTGCCAACAACCTGATCATGCGCCATGTCGGCGATCGGATGATCATCTCACCGCCACTGATCCTGACCCCTGCGGAAATCGACGAGATGTTCGTGCGGATTTACAAGTCATTGGACGAAGCCCAGGCGGAGATCATCGCACAGGGGCTAATGAAAGCTGCATCGTAAGCCTTTCGTGAAAACACGCAGGTAAGGGACGCCATAAAAGCGTCCCTTATTCAGTTTAGTTTCGATATTCTATTTTACTGTTTTAAAGCAACAAGATAGAATCAACGTATTGTCGCTGTCGAGAAATCTTTCGCCCGATGCGAACAAGTAAAAGCATTCTCGCGTAAATTAAAATTTTCCGCGCGGCAAATAACTTGATTTAGTTCCTTTTGGATTCAAGTATTCGAATGCGAATCAGGTCTCATATTACCTCGGCCTGTGTCGCGGCCCGCTGTTACTCTGGGTCTGCCTCCTGTCTATCGAAGTGAGTGGCGATAGACAGGAGGCTTCGCAGCCCTGGCTTGTAAATGTCTGAATGAGTGATGCGTTGTAGATTTAAGCGATATCAGAGCTTACTTTCTTCTTATCGCAGCCGATCCAATAGCCTCACTGTCGGATACCCGTCCGGCCGCAACCCCTGTGCCAATTGATACGCCCGCACCGCGTTGATCGTGTTTGGCCCGGTGCGCCCATCGATACCCTTTGTGTCGAACCCAGCCTCGGTCAAACGGAATTGCAGTTCCTTTTGCTCGCTAAAACTCAACACCCGCTCAGCACGTGGCCAGTCGGAAAGAAACGGTGCGCCACCCGTAAGCCGGTCGGACAAATGCCCGATGCCTATGACGTATGCATCGGCCCCGTTATACGCCTCGATCACGCTGAAATTGTCGAAGATCATCAGCGCAACGCCCTGCCCTCCAGCAGGAAGCAGGATCGCGGCCCGACCGTGATCAGGGACTGGCGTTCCGTCGCGCCCCAACACACCGCGCGCGGCCCATTCGGACGGCATCCGGGTAAAGTCTCGCCGGGCCGAAGCGTAGTCGAAATCTGCGGGCAATCGCACCTCAACACCCCAGGGTTGCCCCTTGGTCCAGCCATGTTGCGCCAGATACGACGCCGCCGAGGCCAATGCATCCGTTGGATCGTCTGACCAGATATCACGTCGGCCATCCCCATCAAAGTCGACCGCATGATCCAGATACGAGGTCGGCATGAATTGGGTGTGGCCCATCGCACCCGCCCAGCTGCCCAACATGTTTGCGGCGCTGACATCACCTGCCTGCACGATCTGCAGGGCGGCAATCAACTGCGTTTCAAAGAACTGAGCCCGTCTTGCATCAAAGGCCAGTGTCGCCAGCGACCTGAGCGTCCGGCTGCTGCCACGATACGATCCAAACGAAGTTTCCAGACCCCAAATGGCCGTGACCACTTCTTTTTCGACGCCATATTCGGCCTCGATCCGGTTCAGCACCTGCCGATGCCGTTGCATGGCGGCACGACCATTAGACAAGCGCGTATCTGAAACTGCGGACTCAAGATACTCCCAGATCGGTTTCGAGAATTCTGCCTGATTTCGATCTCGCTCTATGATGTCTTCGTCAAAGGTAAAGTCCGAGAACACCTGAGACAGCGTTCCTTTCGTAATTCCCTGCTGTTGCGCACGACCCTGAAACGCGCTCAGCCAGATCTGAAACCGCGCGACCGCTGCTGCCGACACGTGCAGCGCCTCAATCGATGGGCGTGGAACGGGTCGAAGCGAAACAGCCAAATCTGCCGAAGCCAGTTGTACCGCTTCACCAAGCGTATCGCCGCTCGACCAACTTCCTGTTTCTGTTGTGTCCGCCTGCACCATGGATGCCCATAATGCGACGGTCATGACGCCGCCTACGCATTTATGCATACCGAATTTTCCTGATCACTGCTCAACCCCAGGGTAGCGCAAAATCAGCAAATCACAAAGCACTCAGGCCCCTGTTTCGCGTTCTTGTGCTTCCCGGTCCGCGCGGATGCGGGCAAGGACGTCGCGCAGCATCGGCACGCGGTTTGGTCTAAAGCTTTGATCCGTCACACGCATATCCTGCATCCGGTCCAGGCGAAAAACACGGAAATCCTGTCTCAGATGACACCAGCTTAGCAACACGTTCGAACGGTCCATATATACGATGCTAAGCGGATTTACGCGCCGAAGCGTAGCCTGACCCTTTGCATCCGTATACGAAAACTCCACCGCGCGTTCGTCCCAAGCCGCCTGTCGCAACGTTGCCGCGTCAATCGTCGGCGCCGGGGGGCGGTCAAACCGGGTTGCCGCCAGGATTGCGTGGCTCAGCCGGTGCGACTGACGCGGGGGCAAACGGCCCTGAAGCTTTCGAAGGGCCGCACCGGCGGCATCCGCCAAAGACGGGTCACCAATGACCTGAACTTCGCGCAGGCCCAGAACCAGCGCCTCAAGCTCATCGTCGGTGAAACCCAGCGGGGGCAGTGTCGCATCCTCAATCAGTGTAAACCCAAACCCCGCTTCGCCGTCGATAACAGCTCCCAGACCACGCAGCGCATCGATATCGCGGTGGACGGTCCGGGCAGACACATCCAGATCCTGCGCCAGTTGCGCTGAGGTTTTGGGCGACGGGCCCGAACGCAGGGCCTGCATCAATTGGAACAATCGGGCGGTACGGGACATGATGCATTCTAGCTTAAACCTGATGACAGAAACTGTCATTAGCCCCGTTTACACATTTTGCATCGCCAAAAACGGAGCACAGTGATGCTGACCCTTCTCACCTATCCTTCTGCCTTCGGCCTGTTCAGTGCCAGCCCATTCTGCGTCAAAACGGCTTTGATGCTGCAACATTCCGGTCAGGTTTGGCAGCGCTCTGACATGCTGGATCCCCGAAAGATGCCGCATCAGAAACTGCCTGTGCTGCGCACGCCCGAACGTCTGATCCCCGACAGCGACCTGATCCGAGATTGGCTGGAAACCAATGGCGCAGATTTCGATCAGGGCCTGACAGATGTGGAAAAGGCGCAATCCCGCGCTTTGGTGCGCATGGCCGAAGAGCATCTGTATTTTCATATCGTTCTGGATCGCTGGGGCAATGACGACGTATGGCCAATCCTGCGGGAAACCTTCTTTACCGGCATACCCGCCCTGATCCGCAAACCGGCGTCCAATGCGATCCGAAAGTCTGTTCTGAAAGGGATCACATCACAAGGGATTGGGCGGTTCTCACTCTCTGAGCGGCTGGACCGGGTTGAACGCGATCTCGAGGCGATCTCGGCCTATCTTTGGCAATCCTCGTTCCTGTTGGGGGACCGACCAACATCCGCGGACATGAGTGTCGGCCCGATGCTGGCTGCAATGCGCGCGACGCCAGCAGATACCCCGCTGACCCGCCGCATCAAACAGGATAACCTGTTGAACAGCTACGTGGACCAGATGAAAAAGGCGATACCCGTTTGAGACCCTTTGATGATCCTCAAGTCGCCGCGGTATTCGAGGCCCTCCCCCCGCTCACGCGTGCGGGGGTTTTGGGGTTACGAGAGCTGGTTTTTGACACGGCGACATCTCTGCCCGCCGCCAATCCTCTGCGTGAGGAACTGCGTTGGGGCCAGCCCGCCTACCTTGCGCCCAAAGGATCAACGATCCGGCTTGGGGCTCACAAGTCGGCACGCTTCGCGCTGTTCGTGCATTGTCAGAGCCGATTGATGGGCGATTTCACCTCGGCCTTTCCATGTGAGGATCGGATTGACGGGAACCGGGCCATCCTGTTCGATGACCCAAGCCAGATCGACGTAACCCGTCATGGCTGGCTGATTGCCCGGACGCTTACCTATCACCTCTGACGGCGCTTGCGCTCCACCTTGCGCTTGATCTTGTCCTTCTTGCGCTTGGTGCTGACGGCCTTTCGACGAGTCCCCCGTTTTGCAGACCCCCGCCCGCGCGGCAGCGCCTGATCATCGATTGACAAAAGCTCCAGTTCCAAGCCGCCGGTAACGGGCGTCGCTTCGGTCAGGCGCACGGTGACGCGCTGGCCTATGGCGATGATCAGCCCGGAGTCCGATCCCATCAGCGTCCCGGCCTCGCGGTCGAAATGAAAGAACTCGCGCCCCAAAGATCGCACTGGCACCAACCCGTCTGCTCCGGTTTCGTCCATCTTCACAAAGGCCCCGAACCGGGCGATGCCGCTGATCCGGCCAGAGAACTCATTGCCCACCCGCTCGCTCAGATAGGCGGCCAGATAACGATCGGTCGTGTCCCGCTCGGCCATCATGGATCGGCGCTCGGTATCCGAGATATGCGTGGCTGTCTCGTCCAGTCGCATAATTTCATCTTCGGTCAGACCGTCCTTGCCCCAGCCATGGGCCGAGATCAGCGCCCGGTGTACGATCAGGTCGGCATAGCGGCGGATGGGCGAGGTGAAATGCGCATAGTTCCGCAGCGCCAACCCGAAATGACCGAAATTCTCGGGGTTGTAATAAGCCTGCGCCATCGACCGTAGGGTGGTCAGGTTGATCAGTTCGGCATCCTCGGTCCCGGCAGCCGCGTTCAGCAGCGCGTTCAGGTGACGGGTTTGCAAAACCTGCCCCTTGGCGAGATTCAGCCCCGCCGCCTGCGCTGTTTCCCGAAGACTTTCCAGTTTCTCCGGCGCGGGTTCTTCGTGCACGCGGAACAGCAGGGGCCGACGCTTGGCGATCAGGGTCTCAGCTGCGGCAACATTAGCGAGGATCATAAATTCCTCGATCAGCTTATGGGCGTCCAGCCGGTCTCGGAAAGCGACGCTCGTCACTTCACCTGTGTCGGACAGCACGATCTTACGCTCTGGCAGATCAAGCTCCAGGGGTTGCCGCACCGCACGCGCCTTCTTCAACGCGGCATAAGCGGCGTAAAGCGGATTCAGAACCGGCTCTAGCAGCGGCCCGGTTCGGTCGTTCTGATTGCCGTCGATAGCCTCTTGCACCTCGGTATAATTCAGCGAGGCAGCCGACCGCATCAGACCGCGGACAAAGCGATGGCCAATCTTGTTCCCATCCGCGTCGATCTGCATCCGCACAGCGATACAGGCGCGCGGCACGCCTTCGTGCAGAGAACACAGATCGCCCGACAGACGATCCGGCAGCATCGGCACAACCCGGTCGGGGAAATAGCTGGAATTGCCACGCTTGCGCGCCTCGCGATCCAATGCCGTGCCTGGCTGCACGTAGGCAGCGACATCAGCGATGGCGACCCAGATCACATGACCGCCGGGGTTCTTGGGGTCGTCATCAGCATGGGCATAGCAGGCGTCGTCGTGATCGCGCGCATCCGAAGGGTCGATGGTCAACAAAGGCATATCCCGCAGGTCTTCGCGACCATTCAAACCAACTGGCTTGGCCTTGTCCGCCTCTGCAATCACCTTGTCGGGGAAATCATCCGGAATACCGTGTTGATGGATCGCGATTAATGACACCGCCTTGGGCGCAGTCGGATCACCCAACCGTTCAACAATACGCGCACGGGGCAAACCCATACGATTCTTGGGTCCTGCCTGTTCAGCCTCGACCAGTTCGCCGTCCTTTGCCCCCAAAACCGCGCCATCATGGACCAGCCACTCGGTGGAACCTGCCTTGTCGATGGGCACAATACGCCCGCCCTCGGCTCCTTTGCGAAAGATGCCGACGATTTTGCGCGGGTTGGTCCCAATGCGACGGATCAGGCGGGCCTCGTAGTTGTGGTCTTCTTCATGCACCACGGTCAGGCGGGCCAAAATACGATCGCCCTCGCCCAATGCCGGATCGCTGGCGCGGGTTATGATCAGGACGGTGGGTTCAACCCCCTCGCCATGCCATTCCAGCGGACGCGCGAACAAATCACCATCGGCGTTCGGCGCTTTCACCTGCAACACACTGACAGGCGGCAGGCGATCCGGATCGCGATAGCTGCGCTTGCGCTTTTCCAGATGCCCTTCCGCCTCAAGCTCTTTGAGGATGCGCTTCAGATCAATCCGATCCGCGCCCTTGATGCCAAAGGCTTTGGCAATATCGCGTTTTGACGTGAGGGTGGGGTTCGCTGAGATCCAGTCGAGGACCTCCTGCTTGGTGGGAATGCGAGTCATACTTTCGGCCTATCACGCGTTTGCGACCGCGTCATGACCAAAAAACCTCAGGGTTTCAGATCGGCGATCGTATCGACGTCGTGCAGGTGGTCCAGAAAGGACACACGGCAGCCGGGAATCGAGGCCAGCGTGTCGGCCAAAGCGTGTTCCGTCGACCAGCGTACATCCCGAAACAGACCTGTGGGCAAAGCCGCGTAGCGCTGCGCCCCAACCAGCCAATAGCCGCCATCCGGCGCTGGGCCGAACACCATCTGAGATCGACCCAGCCCATCAAAAGCCCGGGCAATGTGAACGCGTGAAATTCCCGGAATATCGGCGCCGATCAGACAAACCGGACCTTTGGGCATGCCCCGCAGCATTCGTCCCATCCGGTCGCCCAAATCACCGCGCCCCTGTGGCGCGCGTGGCAAATCAGTGGGCCAGACCCGACTGTTCAGACCCTCTGCATCCGGTGACACCGCCAGCACAATCTGCCAACGCGGATCACGCAGTCGCCGGATCAAGGACCGGGTCTGGTGCCGGAACCACCATGCCGCACCCACCATACCGATGTCGCGACCCAAACGGGTTTTCACACGACCTGGATGAGGCTCCTTCACCATGATCACCAAAGTACGCCTCACGGCAAGTCCCGTACCATGTCGCGATGCTCAATCCCGGCATCCAGATACACCGGACCCAAAGGAGTAAAGCCGAGTTTCTCATAAAACCTGACGGCGTGTGTTTGTGCACCGAGCTTTACTTTATTGATCTCTGGATCGGCTCGGGCAAGGTCGACCGCTTTGCGTATCAGGTCAGCCCCCAGCCCCTGCCCCCGAGCCCGAGCCAGAACACAGACACGACCGATCTTGGCCGTGCCCCTGTCGTAGACAATGCGTGCTGTTCCTAACGGCCCTTGCACGTCCCGCGCCAAAAGATGGATCGCTGCATTGTCCAGCGCGTCCTGCTCTTCCGATACGGGGACCCCCTGCTCGAGAACGAAAACCTGATGCCGCAAAGCAAAACAAGATAGTAAGTCTTGCGAAACTTCAATGTCAAAATTCATGCAAAAAAGTCCGTCAGGATGCGTGTATAGACCGCCTTGAGCTGTTCGATCTGCGCCACCTCAACGCATTCATCCACCTGATGCATTGTGCGCCCGACCAGTCCGAACTCGACAACCGGACAATGGTTCTTGACGAACCGTGCATCCGATGTACCACCGGTTGTGGACAGCTCTGGCGTGACTCCGGTTTCAGCTTCAACCGCATCGGCGACCAAATCCGACAAAGCTCCGGGCGGGGTCAGAAAGCTTTCCCCTGAAATCTTGATTTTAACGTCAACTTCAACGCCATACTCAGCAGAAACCTGATCCGCCTCTGACTTCAACCATTCACTCAAGCTGGCACCTGAGTGCAGGTCATTGAAGCGGATGTTGACCGCTCCGCTGCATTGCGCCGGGATCACGTTGGTGGCGGCGTTCCCGGTGTCTATTGTGACCACCGCCAATGTAGAAGCATCGAAATGGTCCGTTCCTTGATCCAGTTCGTGGCTAGCCAAACGGTCCATCAGCCGCGCAATGGCAGGCAAGGGGTTCTTGGCCCGATGCGGATAAGCCGAATGCCCCTGAACGCCCGTGACTGTAAACCACGCGGTCATCGAGCCCCGCCGACCGATCTTGATCATCTCACCCATCTTGTTCGGGCATGTGGGTTCTCCCACCAGACAGACTGACATGCGTTCATCCGCACTGTTCATGTAGTCGAGCAAGGCGGTGGTGCCATCCACCGCATCGCCTTCTTCATCACCTGTGATCGTCAAGATGATGGCTCCGTCCGGCGGCGTGTCGCGGACAAAGTCCATCGCCGCAGCCGCAAAAGCCGCAACCCCGGACTTCATATCTGTGGTGCCCCGCCCATACATCACGCCGTCCCGCACTTCGGCCCCGAATGGCGGCATCGTCCACGCCACCTCGTCCCCGACCGGAACAACATCGGTGTGACCGTTGAAGCCGAAACTGCGCGTGTGGCCTTTCTGGCCCCATCTGGCAAACAGGTTGCAGATGCCTCCACGATCAACACGCGTGCAGTCGAACCCCGCGTCCGACAGAACCGACTCGAGCAAAACAAGCGCGCCGCCTTCTTCGGGTGTGACCGATGGGCAACGGATCAGATCGGCTGTCAATTGAACGGGGTCGGTCATGCATTGGCCTCTGGAACAGTGTCTTTCGCGGGTTCGCGCACAGATTCAACGAATTGGCCGGTTTTCCAACCCCAATCCGCAAAAAAAACCTTCATCCGAATGACAAGATTTCAAAACGACACCCCAATGAATCAAAGCAGTTTACCCGGCGACCATCTTGCCGTGCACAGCACAATCGCGTTACAGGGCCGCGAAACAGGTGAATTGAATATGAAGCGCGCATTCTTCGCACTGATCAGCCTGACTTTCGCCGTTCTAGCACAGCAGAGCATGGCACAGTCCCTTACGGTCACTACGGTGACCCGCCCGCCGTTTTCCTATGTCGAGGACGGCACTGAAACCGGCTTTTCGATGGATCTGCTATCCGCATTGGCGGAGTCATTGAATTGGGATTACACGGTCAATCGCGTCGAATCCTTTCCGGATATGCTTGATGCAGTGCAGGATGGGTCTGCGGATCTTGCCATCGCCAATATCTCGATCACCGCCCAGCGGGAAACGCAGATGGATTTCACCCAGCCGATCTTTGAGGCGGGGTTACAGATCATGGTACCATCAGAGGCCGCCCGCCAGCCGTCCCTTCTGCATGCACTGCTTTCCAGAGAGTTGTTCATCGCCATTGGTCTGGCTTTTGCCATCCTCCTGGGTGGCGGCATGTTGATGTGGAGCTTTGAGCGGCGTGCCCAACCCTATTTCGACCGCAAGCTGAACGAGGCCTGGTTTCCTTCGTTCTGGTGGGCGCTGAACCTTGTTGTGAATGGCGGATTTGAAGAAAGGATGCCCCGCACCCCCTTTGGCCGGCTTCTGGGTGTGGTTCTGGTCGTTTCATCATTGTTCATCGTATCGGTTTTCACCGCCCGTATTACGTCGGTCATGACCGTGGACGCTATCACTGGCAGCGTGAATTCGGTGAACGACTTGTACGGTAAGACTGTCGGCACCATTTCGAATTCGACCGCAGCGAGCTTTCTGAACCGGCGCGAGATCGAATTCACTGGCTATACGGGGCTGGAACAGATGCTTGACGCCTTCCAGGCCAAGGATTTGGACGCGGTGGTGTTCGATGCACCCATCCTGTCCTACTATGCATCCCATGAAGGGCGGCGTATTGCGTCTATGACAGGCGGTGTTTTCCTGCGCGAGAACTACGGTATCGCATTTCCGACCGGTTCGCCCCTGGTCGAGGATGTCAACCAGGCCCTGCTTTCGCTGCGTGAAGACGGAACCTATGACGAAATCTATCGCAAGTGGTTCGGTGCCCGGAACTAGGCCTGCGCCTCGTCTCCGAAAAACGGCGTCATCTGCGCGACAATTACGGCGTTTTCATCCAGCGCACGCTGCATCAGGGCGCGTTCGTCTGGTTCGATATCGTGCCCCTGTGCTTCTCGCTCGGCCAAGGTGCCGTACCCGGTGACGTCCAGAGGCGCAGTATCAGCTTGTTTCAAAATAGCCACCGTCTCGCGCACGGCCTCGGCCTCATCTACACCGCTGGCATAACAGATAAGCGCTGCACCCGTTGCCCCCTCGGGCAACCCGTCGCCATCCTTGCGACCGATCTGGACCAGAAGGGTATAAACTTGCTGACGCGAGGGTTTCTTTTGCTTTTCCATGCATGGGGCCATAGCCGTGCGCCCGCCCACGGTCAAGCAGCCGGGAATTGCAGACAGGTAATCCAGAGGCCATAGTGCCGGGAGAAAACCGATCCAAGACGACACAGGACCATTTCATGACCTATCCAGATTTCATCACAGCCTTTCCCAGCCTCGACGTCCCGTTCCCGGAAGAAGTGGTTCAGACCGCTGTAATCCGGTCGGATGCGGGTTTGGTCGCGTTCTTTACGTTTCTCGAAGACTTTGAGTTGCCAGCACACTCTCACAGGGCTCAATGGGGTACAGTAATCGAGGGCGAGGTTGAATTGACCATCGGCACTGAGACCAGAACATTCGGCCCCGGCGACAGCTATTCGATCCCCTCAGGCGTCGAACACGGCGGCAAGATAAAGGCCGGAACACGTGTCATAGATGTATTTGAAGAACCGGACCGCTATCCGATCAAGGCATAATAACAAACGACTCACCAAACTTCATTTCTGATTTCGACTTTTAGTTGAGGCGTTTTGAAGCGCAAACTCATGAGCTGAATCCGGCACATTAATGCCACATTTTTTCCTCATTTTGGGCCAGTTTCTGCTGACCTCAGCGCCGCGTTCTTAATTCAAAATTGTTTTGTGGTGCGCGCTCTACGCTTGAGCCACTGCATAAGTCATTTTACCGGAGAATTAAAATGAGTGTTCTGTCCAAATTAATGACGACAACAGCGAGCGTGATCGCGTTGGCCGGAGTACCTGCCGTAGCCATTCTGTCCTTAGCGACAGTAGATGCAGCATATGCTCAAGAAGCCGAAGGTAGCGGCGAAACCGAAGGCGGTGGCGAAACCGAAGGCGGTGAAGCTGAAGGTGATACGGAAACGAACGCAGGCGAATCAGAAGTTGACGCAATGCAGGGCGAAAACCGCTGATCCATCAGGGGTGGTTGTCTGGGCTAAGCCATATGTTCAAGATTGGCAGCTAACGCTTTCACTTCGCCCGATGCGACCCCTCAAAAAATACGGCCGGAGCGGATATGCTCCGGCCAATTCATTTTAGCTGAACGATCAGTCGCGCAGCAGCTCGTTGATGCCAGTTTTCGAGCGGGTCTTTTCGTCAACCCGCTTCACGATCACGGCACAGTACAGGCTGATGTTGTTCTTCGAAGGCATCGAACCGGCGACAACCACTGAATAAGGCGGCACCTCGCCATACATGACTTCGCCGGTTTCACGGTCGACAATCTTGGTCGATTTGCCAATGAATACGCCCATCCCCAGGACCGAACCCTCGCGGACGATGCAGCCCTCGACCACTTCTGAACGCGCGCCGATAAAGCAATTGTCTTCGATGATGGTCGGACCCGCCTGCATAGGCTCAAGGACACCACCGATGCCGACGCCACCCGACAGGTGAACGTTCTTACCGATCTGCGCACAGGATCCGACGGTGGCCCACGTGTCGACCATGGTACCTTCATCGACATAGGCGCCCAGGTTCACGAAAGACGGCATCAGAACGGCGCCCGGCGCAATATAGGCCGACTTGCGAACGACACAGTTCGGCACGGCGCGGAACCCGGCGGCTTGCCATTGGCTTGCGTCCCAACCGGCGAACTTGCTATCCACCTTGTCCCACCAGCCGCCAGCCTGAGGGCCACCGGACTGGATTTCCATATCCTTGATGCGGAAGCCCAGCAGGACCGCTTTCTTGGCCCACTGGTTCACATGCCAGTCCCCATTCGCCTGCTTTTCAGCAACCCGCAGCGACCCGCTGTCCAGCGCGTTCAGCGTTTCCTCGATCGCTTCGCGCTGTTGGCCAGTGGTGGCGGGCGTGATTGTATCGCGCGCCTCCCAGGCGGCTTCGATGGCGGCTTCCAGTTGCGCGTTGGACATGGGGCGTCTCCCTACAGAATCTGTTCGTGTCGGTTTGGCCTATACGCAAGTGGAACCCATGGCGCAATGCGACGAACACGGGTCATTTTGCGTCCGAAACGACCGCAGTCAGCTGGCGCGACGTATATGGCGGGTCAGGATACCTCTTGCGGCGCTCAGGTCCTTGCGCTTGAGCGCCTGAACAAGTGCCGCATGGTCCTTGTCTGTCTGCTTAACCCATTTCGACCGCCAATGCGCGAAAAGATGGCGTGCGCTTGCGATATGCAGGTCGTCGATAGCATGTAAAAGCCGAGGCAGCCCGCAGGGTGTCAGGATGGCGCGATGAAACGCTCTGTTCAAAGCTTCCCATTGGGGCATCGACTGCGCCTCATCACAGGCAATGCGCGCGCGATCTATCTTTTCCATCGCTACCGGCGACATGTTTTGCACGGATTGCTGTAGCGCCAAAGTTTCTAATGCCACACGCATTTCGATCACCTCACGCACTTCCGCAGGGTCCAGCGCAGTGACCCGCATCCCCCGGCGTGGCTCATGCCGCGCCAATCCATGCGCCTCGAGCCGCAATAAGGCTTCACGCACCGGCACGTGGCTGGTGTCGAAGTCACGGGCTATATGGTCTTGCCGAAGCTTTTCCCCGGCGACCAGTTCTCCGGTGATGATTTTCTGGCTGAGGTTTTTGTAAATTGTGTCGGAAATCGTGGCGGTCATGAATTATAGATAAAATCCGCCACGCTCATTCACAACCCGATAATTCACGCACCAAACGGGTCCGGTGCAATATTGGCACCGCAAACCAAAACGGCCACGCGTTCACCAGGCCCAGGCTGATAAACGCCCGACGTCAAAGCCGCCAGCGCCGCGGCACCCGCCGGTTCCACCAAAATACGATGCGCCTGCCAAAGCGCCTTTTGCGCATCTGCAATTGCATCATCTGACACAAGAACCGAGCTCATACCCCGCGCGAAGTCAAAACAGATCTGCCCGATCCGCCGCGCGCCCAATGCGTTTGCTGCAATGCCGGATACGGAAACATCGATCGGTTTACCAGATTGCAACGCGGCATTCAGCGCGCAAGAGGTTTCGGGCTCGACCGCGACAACCTTGCGCGTGCCGCCAAACCACGCCAACGCGCCAGCGATCAGACCACCGCCACCTACCGCAACCAGAACCGTATCAGCCTGCAGATTCTGCGCGTCCCATTCCGCAAAACAGGTCCCCTGCCCCGCCACCGTGGCCGGCGCGTCATAGGCGTGTATCTGCATCGCTCCGGTTTCGGCCTCGTAAGCTTGCGCCTGAGTCAGCGCATTTGCGTATTCGCCGGACACAACGCTCAGGTCCGCGCCGGTTTGCCGGATCAAAGCAATTTTCGACGGGCCTGCCAGCTCGGGCACGAATATCTTGGCCGGATATCCCAGCGTCTGCGCAGCATAAGCTGCTGCCGCACCATGGTTGCCGCCGGACGCTGCAACCACCCCGGCCTGCGGAACATTCATGCTGAGCAAAGTGTTGAACGCACCCCGCGCCTTGAAACTGCCGGTGTGCTGCATGTGTTCCAGCTTCAGGTCAATCGGATAACCTGGAATTCGACTCTCGATAACCGGCGTCACTTGCGCATGTCCGGCGATACGATCTTGCGCTACTGATATTTCGCTCTTCCAATTCATTCTTGTCTTTCCGTGACTGGCACTCTGCCCGCGAACCCTATAGCTGTTTGTCAAACACGCAAGCAGGGATCGATCACCCATGAGAGAAGACCGCCACAGTCCGTTTCGCGATGCGCAGACCGACCGCTCGACCGCGAGTGAGGTTCCGGACACGCCGCAGACGCGTTCACCCGCCTATCGTCTTGCCTTCGCCGATGACGAATTCCTGTGCCGGGACGAACTGCGCCCGGTGCGTCTGCAACTGGAATTGCTGAAGCCCGAGATGATCATGAGCGAGCGCGAGATCACCTCGACCATCGTCATGTTCGGCGGCGCGCGTATCCCCGAGCCGTCGCAGAAACACACCGCACGGACCGATACGCTGGCCGGGTTGTCGCAATACTACGACGAGGCGCGTGAATTCGCCCGCTTGATGACCGTGAAGTCGAATGAGACTGGATGCCGCGAGAACGTGATCGTTACCGGTGGTGGCCCCGGCGTGATGGAGGCAGGCAACCGAGGAGCACAGGATGCGGGCGGCTGTTCGATCGGATTGAACATCGTGCTGCCCCACGAGCAGGCGCCGAACCTCTACGTAACGCCCGACCTCAGCTTCAATTTCCACTACTTCGCCATTCGAAAGATGCACTTCCTGATGCGCGCCCGCGCCATAACCATCTTCCCCGGCGGGTTCGGCACAATGGATGAGCTGTTCGAATCCCTGACCCTGATTCAGACCGGCCGGATGGATCGCGTGCCCTTCCTGCTTTTTGGCCGCGAGTTCTGGGAAAAAGTCATCAACTGGGAAGCATTGGCCGATGCCGGCACGATCTCAGACGAGGATCTCGATCTGTTCCGCTTTGTGGACACGGCGCAAGAGGCGGTCGAGATCATCGAGAACTGGGAACCCGCCCCACCGCGCGACGAAATCCCGGGACGCTGAAAGATGGCACTCAAAACCGGAGAAATGCTGCACCTCCGCGGCAATGCGTTGAACAAGGGCGAGCCGGTGGCGCTGCCGCTGACACAAAGCAGCATGTTTCACTTGCCGGGCACCCCTGATGGGCAGGCGAGTTATGGGCGGGTCGACAACCCGACCTGGGTGCATCTGGAACATGTCCTGTCGCATTTGGAAGACGCGCCCTGCCTCAGTTTTCCTTCGGGCATGGCAGCGATATCGGCGGGCATGTTTGCCACGGTACAAGCCGGGTCGCGCCTTCTGATTCCGTCGGATGGCTATTACGTGACACGCCTTTTGGCGGATCGCTTCCTTTCGCGACTGGGTGTGATTGTCGAGGAGCGCCCCACCACCGATTTTAACACCGCCGGTTTTGACGGGTTCGATGTGGTCTTTATCGAAAGCCCCTCAAATCCAGGATTAGACATGATCGACCTGACGGCGGTCGCTGATCAGGTACATGCTGCCGGGGGCGTGACCATTGCGGACAACACGACGATGACACCTCTGGGTCAGCGACCTCTGGATCTGGGCATTGATGTTGTTGTTTCCTCAGACACCAAGGCGATGGGCGGGCATTCCGACATGTTGATGGGCCACGTGGCCAGCCGCAACAGCGACATCATGGAACGAGTCGAGGAATGGCGCAGAGTCTCCGGCTCGATCCCCGGACCACATGAAGCATGGTTGCTGCATCGCGGGCTTGAGACATTGGACGTTCGGTTTGACCGGATGTGCCGCTCCGCTCAGAATCTGGCAGAAAGACTGGCAGCACATCCCGCGGTGAAACAGGTTCGTTACCCCGGGCTGGCCGGTGATCCATCGTACACACTGGCGCAAGCGCAAACCACCCGGTTCGGATTTCTCCTGTCTCTGACATTGGAGAGCGAAGACAAAGCCGAAGCCTTCATCAATAGCTGCCCTCTGCTGCGCCCCGCCACGTCGTTTGGAGGCGTCCACAGCTCGGCCGAGCGTCGCGCCCGCTGGGGTGACGATGTTGATCCGGCCTTCATCCGCCTTTCGGTAGGCTGCGAGCCGGTGGACGAACTGTGGCAGGCCATCGAGGCCAGCCTGAACGCAGTGTGATTACTTCTTGGCTTCGCGCAGTTCTTTGAACACGTAGATCGGCAGCACGACGCTGGCGATCAACGCCCCCAACCAGACCAACAACGTTGCCGCCAGCAGGTTCGAAACACCACCCACGGTCAGCCCAGCGGTGATCAGGTCGGTTACCAGCAGGCCCACAAAGGTCACGATCAAAGCGATCCCGCCTTTCAGCGCGGGTGCTTTCTTTTCGCCCAGCTTCAGGATCAGCGGCTCGGCAATCACCTGCACAACGGTGAAGACGATCACGACGATGATGAACGAGATCGGCTTGATCGCGAACCCTGACAGTATCAGCGAGGCAAGCAATAACCCAATGGCATTCCCGGCCAGCAGAGCCAGGGCGGACTTAATTCTGCGCGACATGCGGCGGTCTCCGTCAATCAACAATTAGGAACATGTAGATGTTAACAGACCTGCAGGATTTTTCGAGGCAATTCAATCGCCTCTTCCTTTTGCACCGTTGAAATCGCATGGTAGAACACATTCATCAAGATCAGACTTGCCCCTGACCCGTGAGAGTGAGATGAGCGACGATCCCTATTCTGTTCTTGGCGTTGTAAAAGACGCCAGCGCTGCCGAGATCAAGAAAGCCTATCGGCGCATTGCCAAGGAATGTCATCCGGACCTGAAACCCGGTGATGCCGAGGCTGAGGCGAAGTTCAAAGCCGCTGCCGCGGCATATGACCTGCTGAAAGATCCTGAAACACGTGCGCGGTATGACAATGGTGAGATTGACGCATCAGGTCAGGAGCGCCCACAACAACAGTATTACCGCGAATACGCCGAGGCGGCAGGTAACCCCTATCGCGGACGTCAGGCGGATCCTGACGACATGTCCGACATCTTCGCCGAATTCATGCGTGGCCGCGGTGGCTTTGGCGGCCAGCACGGCCAAGAGTTTCACGCACCGGGCCACAATTTGAACTATTCCCTCCAGATCAGCTTTCTGGATGCCGTGTTCGGCGCCAGCCAGAAACTGACGCTGCCCGACGGCGACCGGATCGAGGTGAAAATCCCGGCAGGGATAACCGACGGCCAGACCATCCGCCTGCGCGGCAAAGGGGCACCGGGCTATGGCGAAGGCCCTGCGGGCGATGCCTTGGTGACTGTTTCGGTCGCCAAACATCCGGTGTTTGACCGTCAAGGCGACGACATCCACATTACGTTGCCCATCACCATCGATGAAGCCATTCTGGGCGGTAAAGTCCCGGCCCCCACAATTGATGGCGGTGTGAACGTCAGCGTCCCGGCGGGCACAAGCAGTGGAAAAACTCTGCGATTGCGGGGCAAGGGGGTCAAAAAACGCGGCTCATCGGAACGCGGGGACCAGTTGATCGAACTGACCGTCTCGCTGCCCCACACAATCGATGACGACCTGAAACAGTTCATGGAGACCTGGCGCGAAACGCACAGCTATGATCCGCGGAAAGGAATGCCGTCATGACCCTGACCGAGAAGGAACTGATCGAAGCCGTTGCCCGACTGACCTCGGACCGGCTGACCGAGTATCTGGCGGCTGAAATTGTGATCCCCGAACAATCAGACCAAGGGCTGGTTTATCACAGCATCGACGTCGCTCGGTTGGAACTGGCCTGCGAATTACACGAGCAATACGACATGGAGGCCGACGCACTGTCGATGATGATCTCTTTGATCGATCAGATGCACGGGTTGCGGGCCGAACTGCGCGAGGTTCTGAACGCGGTCGAGGCACAACCCGAACCGGTGCGCCAGCAACTGGTTGAGGTGATTGCCACAGCGCGATTCCGTCGCAGATAACGGGGTTTTGGACTCTACCCGTTTGGCGTAGAAGGCCGCCTTGATCCTTTGCCAGGTGGCCATATGACCCAGTCCCGATCCGAATTGCTGATGCCTGCGGGCAATCTGCGCAAGCTGAAACTCGCCATCCTCTATGGGGCGGACGCGGTGTATCTGGGAACGCCGGATATGTCGCTGCGCACCAAGTCCGAATTTTCGCTGGAAGAGGTGATCGAAGGGGTCGAGTTCTGCCACAGCCACGGCCGACGCGCATACCTGACGCTGAACCTGTTTTCACACAACAAAGACATCCCGAAGCTGGATGAATACATCGACGCAGTGCGCAAGGTGAAACCCGACGGGCTGATCATCGCCGACCCCGGTGTGTTCCAATATGTCCGCGAACGCGCGCCCGAACTGCCGCTGCATATCTCGACCCAGGCCAATATCTGTTCCTGGCTGTCGGTGAAGTTCTGGCAGGATCAGGGTGCGGAACTTGTGGTTCTGGCGCGCGAAGTCTCGTACCCCGAGTTGGTGGAAATCCGCGAGAAATGCCCTGACATCAAACTTGAGGCTTTTGTTCACGGTGCCATGTGCATGACCTATTCTGGTCGCTGCCTGCTGTCGAATTTCATGGCGGAACGCGGCGCGAACCAGGGCAACTGTGCCAATTCCTGCCGCTGGAACTATGGGCTGAAGCTGCGTCTTAAAGACGGTACGCATCAGGAACTGCGCATTACCGAAGAAAATGCGGACCTGTTTGAGTTTCTGCTGGAGGAGGGTTGCCGCCCCGGTGATCTGATGCCTATCGAAGAGGATGATCGGGGATCATACATCCTGAACTCGCGCGACCTCTGCATCATCCCGAAGCTGGATGAATATCTGAAAATTGGTGTCGACAGCCTCAAGGTCGAAGGGCGCGGCAAGTCGGAATATTATGCTGCCATCGTTGCGCGGGCGTATCGGATGGCCATCGACGACTACAATGCCGACCCTGAGAACTGGGACCCGAAACCCTATATGCGTGAGCTGGAAACCGTCGGAAACCGTGGCTACACACTGGCCTTCCACGAGGGTCGCCTGACCAACTATGCACATGATTATGAACACACGGCCTCAATCGCACAGTGGGAGTATGCAGGGATCGTCACCGAAGTGACCAAGGACGCCTTTCTGGTCGAGGTGAAGAACAAGCTGGAACCGGGCGACGTGCTGGATTTCGTCTCACCCATCTCGCGCGAAACAGTTCTGCTGCGGGTCTACGACTTCGAACGAGTGGGTGACGGTAAGCGGCTGGACGTGGTGCATGGCAGCACGAAAACTGTTATCCGGCTGCCCTTTACCCTATTCGACCACGAAGACATCGACGACCTGCGCGCGCGCTTCCCGGTTTATTCGGTCCTGCGCAAAGAGCGTGCCCTAACCGATGAACACTGGAGCCGCATCCGTTTCGACAAACTGGTGCAGGGTTTGGAAACCTCCGGCCGCGACAACCCCAACGCCTATGCACGCCGCCGGGACGCGTTGGTCGAAAAGATCGGCGAAGATGGTAACGAACGCCGGTTCAAGACCAACCGTATCGGCACCGAAGGGTGCTGTGGCAAGGGGTGTAACGGGTGTCTGATCTTCTGGCAGGACGAAAAATACGCGCTGGCCCGCGAGGTTTTGTCAAAGCGCAAACAAGGCGAACAACTCAGCCGCCGCGAGGCGACAGAACTGAAGCTGCCAGGCGAACCGGCCTGATCCGGTTCATTCGCTCTTGCGATACTCTTCCGGCACGTAAAACGTATAGTCTCTATCCGCCACCTGTTCGTGGCAGACATGGCAATAGGCCACTTCACCGGCACGGTCACCCAAGGTATCGCCAAAAACCGAACCGTCCGGTAAGACCATGATGTAACGCCAATCCGCCGTATCCGGGTTTGCGCCTTTTGCCAGCTTCTCCATAATGAACATTGCGCCAGGATGTAAGCGACCTTCATCCGTTACTGTCATGCTGTCCTTGGCCAGAACCGATCCCATCGGCAGCTCTTCGCCCTCTTGCAACGTGTCGTAGTTATGCGCCATGCGGTTGGCATAGCTGTTCACAAACCGCTGGCCATGGGTTGCCGAAATATAGGGTGCATCGTTGAACAGCGGCCAGCTTTGATAGTTGAGGATCAGGTCCAGTTGCGCAGCGGCATACCCGCGCGCCATGCGCTTATTCAGCGAGCGATAGTGGGCCACAGCCTCTTCCTTGCTCAGTTCAGCGGGATTCTCTATCGCGATATGGGCATTTTCGCCATCAGCCACCACCAACCCCGCAGTAAGCACAACAACAAGAAGAGCAGCCGCACTTTGTCGCAGAATTTTTTGAAGATTCGAGTCCATTACATTGACCCACCTGAAAATCAGTTCGCCCGAGCACGGCTTGGAAGCTCTTCTCTCACTCTATCGGCTTCGAAATAACTTGCCAGCTATGGTCCGGTAATCTCACCGCCTTGTGCGTCGAATTGAGAATACACGGGCAGTGCCGGATATCACAAACATAGCAAATTACGCATGTGGTTTCAGCACCTGAAACATTAAGTTTACAGGCACACCTAAGGCGTGCAGAGAGTAACCCCGAACAAGCGAAGCGCGATCCGGTTACCCAGCAGGAACCAGACGGCCACCCAGCTTGCAAGGCAGGGGGCTTACTTGCTCAAACCGGCTTCCGCATCGATCTGCTTGCGCGATTTGCGGGCACGTTCCGTGGCAGATTTCAGTTGCCCACAAGCGGCCATGATATCCTCGCCCCGCGTCTTGCGAATGGGCGAAGCATATCCCGCGTGGTAGATGATATTCGCAAATGCCCGGATGCGATTGTTAGAGCTGCGCTTGTACGGTGCGCCGGGCCATTCGTTGAACGGGATCAGATTGATCTTGGCCGGGATGTTGTGACGTTTGATGTGGTCGATCAGGCGGTGCGCGTCCTCGTCACTGTCGTTCACACCATCTAGCATCACGTATTCAAAGGTGATCCGTTCAGAGTTTGACACATTGGGATAACTGGCCAAGGCTTCCAGAAGTTCCTCGATGTTCCAACGCTTGTTGATCGGCACCAGAATGTCGCGGGTTTCGTCGGTGGTGGCATGGAACGAGATCGCCAGCAGGCAGCCGATTTCCTCGGCCGTGCGCGCAATCTCGGGCACAACACCCGACGTCGAAAGCGTAATACGGCGACGTGAAAGCGAAATCCCTTCGGGGTCCATGGCGATCTTCATCGCGTCACGGACGTTTTCGAAATTATAAAGCGGCTCGCCCATGCCCATCAGAACGATGTTCGAAAGCAAACGGGTTTCATCCTTGGGCGCACCCGGGATCGGCCATTCGTCAAGGTCATCGCGGGCCATCATCACCTGACCGACGATCTCGGCCGCTGTCAGGTTGCGCACCAGCTTCTGCGTGCCGGTGTGGCAGAATGAGCAGGTCAGAGTGCATCCGACCTGAGACGAGATGCACAACGTACCGCGATCTTCTTCGGGGATATAAACGACTTCGACCTCATGCCCGCCTGCGATACGGCACAGATACTTGCGGGTTCCGTCCTCGGACACCTGACGTGTCACAACTTCGGGAATTTCGATCACGAAGTACTCAGCCAGTTGCGCACGATAGGCCTTGGCCAGGTTGGTCATCTCGGCAAAGTCACGCACACCCCATTGATAGATCCACTGCCATATCTGCCCGGTACGCATACTGGCCTGTTTTTCTGGAGTGCAATGTTCGATCAGAACGGCACGCAACTGGTCGCGAGTCAGCCCGACAAGGTTGATCTTTCCCTCGGGCAATTTGCGGGGCAGGGTCAGGACATCTTGAGTGATCGGCGCATTGGGCGACATTTTAGGCTCTCTGAGGCGTATCTCGAAGGATTCTGGCTTGGGATGCGCCTCTATATAGGAACCTGTGCAAAGATCAAAAGGATTCGTCACAATCGGCGGGCTTCTACAGAAAAGCCGCAGCAACAGAGTCACTGCGGCTTTTATCTTTTTTCAATCCGCGCAGATCAAAACCCGTTCAAACACCTGCAGGCGGAACATAGCAATCTTCGGCGTCCAAAGTTTTAACCGGGTCTTCCGGTCCGCATTGTTCGCCAGTCACCGGATATGTCTCACCTTTGTTATCACAAGCGCTCAGCCACATGGCCGAGATCATCATGAGCGAAGCAAGAAATTTGTTCAGCATCAGGGCAACTCCTACGTTTCCTCTGAACTAATTAGTTCAGAATCGATCGGTGCTTGCTTTGATACGGATCAAATGCAGGCGCGGACGTGGCGTAAAGCTGGCATGCCGAATGGCATCAACACAAAAGCCCCGCCAGACGACGGGGCTTTCACCAGAAAACACCGGCTTAATTGGTGCAGCGCTTCTTGGCGTCGTCGATCGCCGCAGTAAAACCCAACAGTGAGAAGGTGTCTTTTGTCTGCGTCCCGCGTTCCGAGCGGGCAGTCAAAACAGCCTCGTTTCCGCTCTTCATCGCCTCGATGACTTTTGGCTCCTGCCCTTGCGTTGAAGGCCAGGCCCATTCGCCATCGGTGATGAATTCGAATTCGGATTCGTCGATCTTGACGTTGACGGTCGAGCCCGCCGCAAAGGGATAGCCGCCGGTGAATGACACCGTTCCGGTTACCTCATCGCCTGGTCGAAACACCACGAACAGCAAAATATCGCTACGCCGCACAGAAACCACGCGACCTCCGCGAGTGTTAACGGTTTCGTCCGGGGTTGCGACGCTCCAGCATTCAGCGGGGTCTTCTTCTACAAAGACGCTCCAATCTGTCTTGACCGCAACACGGTTGGTGCTGCTTGCCTGCTGAGCGATTGCGGTTGTCGCGACGGTCCCTGCCACTGACAGCCCCGCGATCACACGAACGAGCATTGATCCCATTTGTCCAGCCTCCTAGCTCGACCTATACCTCAAACCCATCGGACATGACTGCGAACCCTGCCGGTTCGTCTATTCCGTTGCGTATTCCGATGATTGCCGACATACACACACTAACGCAGGTTTCGCCACAGGCGAAAGGGCGATTGGCAGAATTTTGCGCATAATTTCGGAGGTCCAGATGACGCAGCCCGTACCGATGACAGAACTGTGGCGCGGGTCTCTGCTGGAAAGCCTGCATCTGGGTCACGCAGTGGTTTGCGATGACGCAGGTCAGATCATGCACAGCTGGGGTGACCCTCAGGCAATTGTCTATCCACGGTCGTCCGCCAAGATGATTCAGGCACTTCCGCTGGTCACATCCGGTGCGGCGGCAAAATACGGGCTGACCAGCGAACATCTGGCGCTGGCCTGCGCGTCGCATAATGGGGCTGCAATTCACACGGACCGTGTAACCGCCTGGCTGGATCACCTGGGGCTGAGCGAACACGACTTGCGCTGCGGCCCGCAGGAACCTGCAGATACGGCTGCACGCGACAGGCTCATTCTGGCCGACGATACACCCTGTCAGATTCATAATAATTGCTCGGGCAAGCATTGCGGGTTTCTGACGCTGGGCCAGCACATGGGCGCGGGCCCGGAGTATCTTGAAATTGATCACCCTGTGCAGCAAGCCTGCCTTTCGGCATTTGAGGAGACCACGGGTGAGACCAGCCCGGGTTACGGCATCGACGGGTGCTCGGCCCCGAATTTCGCAACATCACTAACCGGTCTGGCCCGGTCGATGGCTTGGTTTGCTTCAGCCGCAGACCGGTCCGACCGCTCCAGCGATGCGGCGGCGCAACTGGTTGCGGCTATGGTCAAACACCCTGAACTGGTCGCGGGTGAGACCCGCGCCTGCACCGAGTTGATGCGCGCCATGAATGGACAAGTTGCCATCAAGACCGGGGCCGAGGCCGTGTTTGTCGCCATTGTCCCGGAAAAACGTATGGGAATTGCGCTGAAGATCACTGATGGCACCACCCGCGCCAGCGAATGCGCGATTGCCGCGATACTCGTCAGCCTTGGTGTGCTGGAGGCCGATCACCCGGCCACCCGCAAATTCATGAACGCCACGCAGTACAGCCGACGCGGGCTGGAATGCGGTGTGATCAAACCTGCTTCGGGATTTCCCGGCTAAGGCCCTTACATCTCGATCTCATGCACCTCGGCCACTTCAACCGAGCCCGAGCCATTGACCACCATCGGACATCCCTTGGCCATCTCGGTCGCGGCGTCGATGCTGTCGGCTTTGATCACCGTGAAGCCTGAGGCCGGGTTCGCGCCGCCATTGTCGACAACCCCGCTGCTGCTGACGGTATAGGATTGTCCGACCGGGTTGCCGGGGATGTCGAGGGCTTCGCCCAAATTTTGAAACCATGCGCCCCAGGCGGCCATGGTCGCCTCAATCTCGGCGGGGTCGGTTGGGGTGTGACCCCCGTGATAGACAAACAAAAATTGGGGCATGTCGCTCCTCCCTTATGAAAACCTATTTGCAAAGTGCTTCGAGTTTGCGCAGCGAAGAGGTCCAACCTTGATTGTGGTTCGCAGCCGCTTCGGCATCGACCAGTTCCCGGTGATTCAGCCTAAGTCGTGATCCGGTGCTTGTCGCCGCGACCGACAAGGTCACGTGGCTTTCGGCGCCACGCTGATCCTGATCATCATGCCACCCCCAGGTGAACCCAACCGATTTGGGCGGATCGACATGCGTGACGTGACCCGAGACTTTGTATTGCTGCCCCTCGCCGTTTTCCATCACCGAAAACCAGGGGCCGGTGCGTGAAAAATCCAGATTATGCTTGGGCACGTGCATCCCTTCTGGGCCCCACCATTGCAATAACCTGCTGCCGTCGCTGATCCATGCAAACAATTCTTCGGGGCTGACGGGGAATTCCCGTTCCAATTTCAGGTCGGCCATGAATTCTCCCTTTCGATAATATCACTCAGACGATCCAGGCTGCCTTCCCAGAATTGCCGCTTGGAAATGGTCCAGTCGGCAATCATTCGCAGCCCTTCGGATCGGATGGAATACATCCGCTGCGTACCTTGAACGCGCTGCTGCACCAGCCCTGCTTCGCGCAGAACCTTGAGGTGGCGCGAGATTGCGGCACCCGATACGCCGCGCCCTTCGATCAGGTCACCAGCGGGCAACTCGCCTTGATCCATCAATTGCTCGACAATCGAGAATCGGGTGGCGTCGGACAATGCTGAGAAGGTGGTCAGAAGCGTGCTCATGATTTTATTTAACACAAATGTTAAATAAAAGATAGCCTCGGTTATTCGCCTGAAAAATCAGCGCGGCTGTAGCCTTGTAGATAAAGCAGTGCCGTCAAGTCACCGTGATTCACCCGCACATCGCATTGGGCGGCAACCGAAGGCTTGGCATGAAGGGCAACCCCGGTTCCGGCCCGGCCCAGCATTCCAAGGTCATTGGCCCCGTCGCCCACTGCAATCACATCGTTTTCAGACAACCCAAGTCGGGTTGATATCTGTTCCAATGCTTCGATTTTGGCCTGACGCCCCAAAATGGGGCGCGCCACGTCTCCGGTCAGCTTGCCGTCTTTAGCCAACAGCGAATTGGCCCGGTTTTCGTCGAACCCAAGCATCTCGGCCACTCGCGCGGTGAAAGCTGTGAATCCGCCGGACACCAACGCCGCGTAAGCTCCGTTCGCCCGCATTGTGGCCAGCAACACCTTGCCCCCTGGCATTAAGGTAATCCGTTCGTTCAGAACTTTGCCGATCACATGTTCATCCAAGTCCTTGAGCAACCCAACCCGCTCGATCAGAGCCCCCTCGAAATCCAGCTCTCCGTTCATGGCACGAGCCGTGATGTCCTTGACCCGGTCGCCGACGCCAGCCTCATCCGCCAGCTCATCGATGCATTCCTGCTGGATCATCGTGCTGTCCATATCGGCCAGCAGCATCTGTTTGCGCCGCCCGTCTACAGGCTGCACAATTAAGTCCACGCCCATCCCCTGCAGGTCGGCCCAAACATCCCAGCGATTGTAGGGCATGTCGCTCAGTTCGAACTCTACCGCCTCATCCGGGCTGAGCCAGACAACATCCCCACCGCCCCACGCGTTGCGCAGTGATTCGGGCAAGGCGCGGTCCAGCGAAGGCGCGGCCGGGTTGGTCAGCAAAGTTGCGACATACATAATCTATCTCCAGTGTCTTACCCGAGCGAGGTAACTCAGGGCGTCAATGGCAAGCGTCCCTGTTCGGTCAATTCCCAGCAGATCTGCCCTTCGAACACCGCGACACCCACCGGACGCCCATATCCGGCACCCGTGTCAAGATTGACGCGATTGCCGTAATGCGCCGCCTGATCCACCGGGGTGTGACCATGCACGATCAGCTTGGGATGTGGGCCTCGATGGTTGTGAAAATCCTGCCTGATCCAGACCAGATCACTTGCCCGCTGTTCATTGAGCGGCACACCTGGCCGGATACCGGCGTGCACAAAGGCAAGCTCGGGCGTCTGGTGCATCAGCACAAGATCGCGCAGAAAGGTCAGGTGCGATTTCGGTACAGCCGCCTGCGCCATCTGATGCAGGTCTTCCAGTCGGATCCGGCCTTCGAATTCGACCCCATAGCTGCGCAGAGTCTCGATCCCGCCCAGCCGGTCATGCAGCCAATGGTACCCCACAAGCAAATGCGGATCGTGACGCGGGGTGTCCTCCATGAACCAGGCAAACATACGGTCGTGATTGCCCAGTAAGGTGATCCAGTTCCGGCCAGCATCGCGCCCGGCGATCAGATGATCAATCAAGCCCCGACTATCAGGGCCGCGATCCACGTAATCACCCAAAAACACAATCTGCGCATCAGGTCCGCCATCGCGTTGGATCAGAGACAGCGCACGCTCCAGTTCAGGAACCTGCCCGTGCAGATCACCAATAGCATAGACAGGCTGTGTCATAGACATCCTCCGCCGGTAAGGTTCAGCTCGCTTGTGCCTCAAATCCCGGTTTGAGAGAACTAAGGACCCGGGTCTTTGCAAAACCGGGTCCTGAACTGTTTCTCAAACTCAACAAGCCGCGTCAGGCGACATCAAACACCAACGGTTTGATCTGCGTGAACAGACCCGTTTCCGCCAGCTTGGCCCGCGCCGCAGCCGGAACCGGTTCGTCGACATAAAGCAATGCAATCGCCTCGCCTCCGGCCTCGGATCGGCCAAGGGTGAAGTTCGCGATATTGACGTCGTGCTCACCCATGGTCTGACCCAGAGCACCGATGATGCCAGGCACGTCTTCGTTGGTCGTATACAGCATGTGGGCACCGACCTCGGCATCGATATTGATGCCTTTGATCTGGATAAAGCGCGGTTTGCCATCACTGAACACGGTGCCACCGATCGAACGTTCGCGCTTGTCGGTCACAACGGTGACTTTGATATAGCCCTCAAACGCGCCCGATTTGTCCTGATTGGTCGTCGAGATCTTGATCCCGCGCTCTTTGGCGACAACAGGGGCCGAAACCATGTTCACCTCGGGGTTGAACTTTTTCATGATCCCGGCGACCACGGCGCAATTCAACGCGGCGAGGTTCATTTCAGCGGCCACACCATCGTAAAGAATGTTGATCGCCTTGACCGGCTCATCCGTCATCTGACCAATGAAGCTGCCCAGATGCCCGGCCAGCTTGATCCACGGACCCATGACCTTGGCTTCTTCTGCCGTCACACTGGGCATGTTCAATGCATTTTCGACCGCGCCTGTCAGCAGGTAGTTCGAAATCTGCTCGGCAACCTGCAGCGCCACATTCTCCTGCGCTTCGGTCGTCGCCGCACCAAGGTGCGGTGTGCAGACCACGTTGGGCAGGTTGAACAGGGCGTTGTCTTTGGCCGGTTCCTCGCTGAAAACGTCAAACGCGGCACCGGCAACTTGGCCGGATTGCAGTGCTTCGGCCAACGCATCTTCATCAACCAGACCACCACGGGCGCAGTTGATGATACGAACGCCTTTCTTGGTTTTTGCCAGGTTTTCACGGCTCAGAATGTTGCGGGTCTGGTCGGTCAGCGGCACGTGCAAAGTGATGAAGTCGGCGCGCGACAGCAACTCGTCCAGTTCAACCTTTTCTACGCCCATTTGCGCGGCTTTCTCTTGGCCCAAATAGGGATCATATGCGACGACCTTCATCTTCAGACCAAGGGCGCGTTCACAAACAATGCCGCCAATGTTCCCTGCACCAATGACACCGAGGGTCTTGTTGGTCAGTTCGATCCCCATGAATTTGGACTTCTCCCACTTACCTGCATGGGTCGAGGTGGAGGCTTCGGGGATTTGTCGCGCCACTGCAAACATCATCGCAATCGCATGTTCTGCGGTCGTAATCATGTTGCCGAACGGCGTGTTCATCACGATCACGCCTTTTTTCGACGCCGCATCCTTGTCGATATTATCCGTGCCGATCCCGGCGCGTCCAATGACCTTCAGCTTGTCGGCTTTCTCCAAGATGGTCGGTGTGACCTTGGTGGCCGAGCGAATGGCAAGGCCGTCATATTGACCGATCACCTCGGCCAGCTTTTCTTTGTCCTTGCCCAGATCGGGCATGAAATCCACGTCGATGCCGCGATCGCGGAAGATCTGCACGGCGGTTTCGCTGAGCTTGTCAGATACGAGTACTTTGGGGGCCATGTTCTCTGGTCCTTGAATTGTATGGAAGGTCCGGGCCTTGGACGGCCCGGCAAAAAGGTCAGGCAGCTTCGGCTTGCGCCGCAATCTCGGCCTCGAAGGCCCATGCCAGCCAGGGCAGCATCGCCTCGATATCCGAGGTTTCGACCGTGCCGCCGCACCAGATGCGCAATCCGGGGGGTGCATCGCGATAGGCCCCGATATCCAGCGCAATACTTTCAGCCTCCAGCCGTTTGGCCACAGCCTTGGCAAATGCCGCACCGTCCTGAATTCGGGCGTCGGTGAACTTCAGGCACACGGATGTGTTCGACTGTGTCGCCGTATCTTCGGCCAGATTGGCAATCCAGTTGTTCTGATCGCAAAAAGCGCGCACCGCTCCGGCATTGGCATCTGCACGGGCAATCAGCCCCTGCAATCCTCCGACCGAGCGCGCCCAATCCAGCGCAAACAGATAATCCTCAACCGCCAGCATTGAGGGCGTGTTGATCGTGGCGCCGGTAAAGATGCCTTCAATCAGCTTGCCACCTTTGGTCAGGCGGAAAATCTTGGGCACCGGCCACGCGGGGGTGTAGCTTTCCAACCGCTCCACAGCACGGGGCGACAGGATCAGCATCCCATGGGCCGCTTCACCGCCCAGCACTTTCTGCCAGCTGAAGGTGGTTACATCCAGCTTGTCCCAGGGCAGGTCCATCGCAAAAGCCGCCGATGTTGCATCACAGATCGTCAGTCCCTGACGGTCATCGGCAATCCAATCGCCATTTGGCACGCGCACACCTGAGGTCGTACCGTTCCATGTAAAGACAACATCGTTCGCGAAATCGACAGAACCCAGATCGGCAATCTGTCCATAGTCCGCGGTCTTGACCTCAGCATCGATCTTAAGCTGCTTGATCACATCCGTGACCCAGCCAGAACCAAAGCTCTCCCAGGCCAACATCTCGACCTTGCGTTCACCCAGTAGCGACCACAGCGCCATCTCGACCGCGCCGGTGTCCGAGGCGGGGACGATGCCTATGCGGTAATCCTCAGGAATACCCAAGATCTCGCGCGTGCCTTCAATGGCTGCCTTTAGCTTGTCTTTGCCGACAGCAGCACGGTGCGACCGCCCCAGGGCGGCATCGGCCAGTTTGGTCAAATCAAATGTGGGGGGTTTGGCGCAGGGGCCCGAAGAAAAACGCGGATTTGCCGGCCGCGTCGCCGGTTGTTCGATCGTCATGTGTATTACCCTTCCAGATACACGCCCCTCGTTGGGGAGGGGTGTCCCACGCACACGGCTATGGGTCCTTCGCACCCGCAGCAAGCGGAAAAGACGCTTCGTTGAGTGAAAACGACATCTAAAGAGGGCTCAAATCAGAACATGAGTTTCCGATTGGCGAAAACCCCGCCTGTTTTTGGCGGGGTTTTGTTTTTGCGTTTACTCGGC